>CAZGDO010000008.1:0-28049 GCA_964524365.1 uncultured Gammaproteobacteria bacterium
GGCAAGGAAAGTGTCGGAAACCTGGGGCGAGCTTCGAAATTCAAGTCCTGGTTTCCGACAATACCGTCGCCTACAGGCGACAATATATGTATTAATAAAAGCTTTTTAAAAGTTTGCGTAAAATCTGTTTATTTAATAGACTTGGGTTATGAATATACTCGTTACTGGAGGGGCAGGGTTCATTGGTTCCAATTTCATCCATTATTGGATGCGCAATCATCCAGAGGATAAGATTGTGAACCTGGACAAGCTTACGTATGCCGGCAATTTGCAGAATCTCAAGGATGTTGCGGACCATCCAAATTATACGTTTGTGAAGGCGGATATTTGCGATTACAGCACTGTGTTGAAGACATTGCAGTTTCACAACATCGACATAATCGTACATTTTGCCGCACAAAGCCATGTGGACCGTTCCGTATTTTTAAAGAAATTTCACAAACTCGAACCAACCATAACAGAATTATTCGAGATGTCTTTGCCGGAAGATTTCATTATCAACAATGTCTGGGGCACTCACATTTTACTCGAATGCGCCACACAAGCCTGGAAAGATTCGAACTTCGAAGGAAAACGATTTCATTACGTTTCGACAGATGAAGTGTTCGGGGCACTGGCTTTGAACGACCCAAAAAAATTTAACGAAGAAACCCGATATAACCCACGGAGTCCGTACGCAGCCTCAAAAGCGTCTGCTGATCATTTAGTTCGTTCCTATTTTACGTCGTTTCAATTACCAATAACGATTTCGAATACTTCTAATAATTACGGTCCATACATGTATCCCGAGAAATTGTTGCCGTTGGCTATTACTAATTTGCTTGAAGGAAAAAAAGTTCCTATTTATGGCGATGGGAAATACGTGCGAGACTGGCTATTTGTTGATGATCATTGCGCTGGTATCGAGCTCATTCTTACAAAAGGCAAGGTAGGCGAAACTTACTGCATAGGTGGCCAAACTGAAGATATGAGTAATTTAGAACTTATCCAAAAAGTTCTGAACCTTATGGGAAAAGATGAAAAAACAAACCTTGAATACGTAAAAGATCGTCCAGGGCATGATCGAAGATATGCCGTCGACTGGACAAAGGCAAACAGGGAATTAGGCTATGAACCGAAGCACGACCTCGATTCAAATCTCAAAGATATGGTTGAATGGTATAAAAATAATACATGGTGGTGGGAACCAATAAAATCTGGTGAGTTTAAGGAATATTATAAAAAACAATACGAAGATCGTTAATGCATACGCTTATGAAAGGTATTATTCTTGCGGGAGGCAGCGCAACGCGCCTGCGGCCCCTAACAAAAGTTACGAGTAAGCAGCTGCTACCGGTCTACAATAAGCCTATGATTTTTTATCCCTTAAATACCTTGTTGCGAGCAGGTATTAAAGAAGTTTTAATAATTATCGCGCCAGATTACGCGGGTCATTTTTTGCACTTACTTGGTTCAGGAAAAGAATATAACGCAAAGTTTAGTTATGAAATCCAAGAATCTCCTCGAGGTTTAGCCGATGCTTTTATTATTGGTGAAAAATTTATTGATGATGACAACGTAACGATGATTTTGGGGGACAATATATTTTGTGATGATGTTTCAAAAGATATCCGTTCTTTTGAAAAAGGCGGAAGGGTCTTTGCGAAAAAGGTTCCAGATCCAGAACGATACGGCGTAGTAAAGTTCGACGAACAAAAAAACGCGATTAGTATTACCGAAAAACCAAAAAAATGGATCAGCGACTACTGCGTTACCGGGCTTTATGTTTATGACCACCGCGTTATTGAGTTTGCCAAAAATCTTGCGCCTTCCGCACGCGGTGAGATTGAAATAACCGACTTAAATAACGCGTATCTGAAGCTGCGCGAACTCGATGTGCGATTCATCGAGGGCGAGTGGTTTGATGCAGGGACATTTGATTCTTTGCTTGAGGCAGGAAACTACGCTTCGAAACACAAGGATTTTTTTGATCAGCCTATTCAATAACATAGGTTCTAATTGAAACGTCGCCTTCGGTTTTATTTGTCAGACTTTGGAAGTGTGTATCGTCTACCCGTTGGACAAGCCCGAGCCCGTCAATTTGCACCGACGTCTGTTTTTGCGTTCTAAGATACCAGAATAGTGTTTTATCCAGGGAGTGAATAAATAGACCACTTTCGTGCGGGGAAACGCTCAGAGAATCAATTTTATCACTAAAACGGTTTACGAGAGCTTTTTCAGATGTTGCAATGTCTAATTTCCAGACCTCAAATCCGTTTGCGTAATATAAAGCCTCTCTAGATAGAGTATACGCGCTAATTGAGGAATCAAGATATAAAAGTTTTTTATTCGCAGCATCGAGAAGGTATGTTTCACGCGAACATTCAATAAGTGCGTACTGCTTGGAAAACGTTGTGATGCTGAGAACCTCAGGGAGCGTCTGTATCACAGTTGAATCATTTCCATTTTGGATTGAGAGTGTCGAGGTGCCGTTTGCGTCAGTAAAAACCGCAAACAGGCCATTGTGCTTATAGACTACTGCGCCACTGACTGAAGAAGCTGTTGTTGTTTTGTCGCTAGAGTTAAAGATAAATGTTTTGTTATCGACAAAGCCATACACTATTCCGGGATCCTTAGCTGCTAGTACGGCATGAGTGAAATTAGTTGGTAACGCGATAATAGTTTCCTTGTTTGCGGTGTACATGTATTGTCCAGTTTCAGTATCAATAAGCGCGTCTCCTGTTTCACCATTCCAGAAAACTTTTGTGGGTCTATGCGACAATTTTCCAAATATATTTTTTTTTTCGTTTACTTCAAAATATGAGGCGGAAAAAGTCCCATCAAAATCCTTTGAGAATAGTAGCAGTTGAGGACCAAACGGCGATGCAAAATATTGCTCAGATTGAACCGACACTTCGTTTATTGGTTGTTGAGGGATAAGCTCAATTGGGTCAAAAAGAAATACCTGACTTTGCTGGATATCAATCGTCGTCTGTAGTGAGTAGTACCCATTTTTCGATATATCGAGCGTGTAGATTTTCGGCCAAAGCGAACGCATTCGAAGCGGTGTTTTTTCTTGACTTGTTTTTCCGTCAAGCGAAATAGTTAAGTTTTTGGGAAATGTATTGATGTAGATTCCACCAGTTTTGACTATACTTTTTGAATCAGGGTTATACCGAATACCAAACCCAAAAGCTAATAGTACTGGGGTTACGCCCAGAAAAAGCAAGATAGTTAAAATATAGAGAATACGACGTGTTTTGAGTTTCATATTGACGTGGTGCTGTTGCGAAGGTACAATCTTCTTATATGAGTAGGTTCATCCTTCAAGGAGGAAAAAAATTGAGCGGCGAATTTGTGGTGGCTGGCATGAAAAATGCGGCGACTCCCATGCTGGCAGCGACTATGCTATTATCTCGCCCTGTCACGCTTCGTGGCGTTCCCGACATTCTTGATGTGCGTCGAATGTGCGAACTCTTGAAGGGGTTTGGACTTAAGATTGAGCGTACTGATGATACGGTTCTCGTTGACCCAACGCACTTGTCCGGCGCCAAGCCAAGTAACGAAATTGTGAAACGACTTCGGTCTTCAGTTTTAATGATTGGTCCCGTTCTCGCCCGCACTGGTAAAATCTCTTTTCCCACCCCCGGAGGTTGTTTTATTGGAAGTAGGCCAATCGATACGCATTTGGACGCATTTCGACAGTTAGGCATTGCCGTCGAACAAGACGGGAATGACTCCTATGCGCTTGAGGTTAAAAAATCAGACGCTTCCCTTGTCATTCTATCAGAGTTTTCTGTAACTGCAACCGAAAATGCCGTTATGTATGCTGCCTTACTCGACAAGACGACCATTATACGGATGGCTGCGGCTGAGCCACATGTCCAGGATTTGTGCAATTTTTTAGTTGCTGCTGGCGCTATAATTAAAGGAATTGGCACGCATCAATTAACCATTCATGGGGTGAAGGATTTGCATGTTGATGAATGGCGGATTGTTCCGGATCAAATTGAAATTGGTACGATTGCGATAGCAGCGGCAGTAACAAAAAGTAAGGTTGATATTCATCCAATTGTTCCCGAACATTTGGATGCAATTTTAACAAAGTTTTTGCAAATCGGTGTTTCGTATGAAATAATAAAAGATCATTTAATTATTTCTGGTGGTAATTCCTATAAACATTTTAATCTACAAGCTCTGCCATATCCCGGATTTCCGACAGACTTACAGGCACCGATGGCTGTTCTTGCCACTCAAGCAAACGGGTTAAGCTTGATCCACGACCCAATGTATAATGCACGATTTTCCTATATACAGGAATTAACTCGCATGGGCGCTCAGGCGGTTGTTTGTGACCCCCACAGGGTGCTTCTTACTGGACCAACAAAATTATATGGAGAACGCATAAAATCATTCGATTTACGTGCTGGGGCAACCCTGATTGTCGCTGGACTGATCGCAGAAGGGCAGACTATAATTGAGGATGCCGAAATGGTAGATAGGGGATATGAGCGTTTTGATGAGCGTTTACGATTAATAGGAGCGGATATTACGCGTGAAGATGAATAATATTCAAGAACCACGTAACACACACCAACAAAAGACAAGTTTGAGCAAAGGGGTAAAAGTAGTCCTTGGTTTTGCGCTTGTTATTTTTATAGGTTCTGTGGGTTTTTTATTTGGGTATTCTACGCCACGAACCATAAAGCCCGCGCAGCTCCCGACGGTCATTGAGAAAGCATTTTCTAAGACTGATGATGCAGACAAAATAGATATTTCAATTTTTGAAACAGTCTGGAATCAAGTTCAGACAAACTATCTTCGTAAAAATAAAGTTTCAGTTACCGATGAATATTATGGGATCTTAAAGGGACTTATGGCGAGCCTTGGTGATCCGTACTCAGTTTTTTTTAATCCAAAAGAAACCCAGGAATTTGCGAATGACCTTGCGGGATCTTTTGAAGGAATTGGCGCAGAGATTTCCATTCGAGAAGAGAAGTTGGTTATCGTAACGCCCTTAAAAGGAAGCCCCGCGGAAGAAGTGGGTCTGCAACCAAATGACGTTATTTTCAAAATTGATGGTGAAATGACAGATTATCTTGATCTTGAGACTGCTGTTTCAAAAATCCGCGGACCTGAAGATTCAACTGTTCTTTTGACAATTATTCGAGGTGACGCCGAACCAAAAGATTACACAGTTATAAGAAAAACCATAAAGATTGATAGTGTTCACGAAGAAGTATCGGACGGTATTGCAACGATAACCTTGACTTCTTTTAATGATGACACTATAAAAGAACTCGATAGCGCCGTACAAGATATTCTACTCAAAGATCCAAAAGGTATTATTCTTGATTTACGAAATAATCCCGGTGGTCTTTTGGATGTTTCCGTAAAAGTTGCAAATGTATTTTTGCCAACTGGATCAGTTGTTGTCATCGAGCGTGCTGGTGACGGGGCAAAAACGACACACAAAACAACTACAGATGGTAAGTTGAAACAAATCCCTCTTGTCGTCCTTGTAAATGAGGGTAGTGCTTCTGCGGCAGAGATTGTGGCGGGTGCGTTAAAAGATCTTGATCGAGCGAAACTAGTTGGCGAAAAGACCTTTGGTAAAGGGACAGTACAGACATACGAGGTGCTTCCTGACGGCTCTAGTTTGAAGTTAACCATTGCTGAATGGCTAACCCCGCTAGGAGATTCATTCGATGGCGCGGGGATCGAACCCGATACTGTTGTCGAAATGACAAATGAGGACTATACTAATGATAGAGATCCACAGATGGATCAGGCACTACAAGAATTGCAATGATTTAAAAATATGTACGTCACGCTTCTGACGGATGTTAAAGGTTTAGGTAAAAAAACCGAGCGAGTTCGTGTTTCCGACGCGTATGCCCGCAACGTCCTTATCCCTCAGAAACGAGCTTTTGTTGGTGAACAAACACCTTTTACCGCATCTGCTCAGTTGTCTGCAAAAAATCTCCCCAGCCCTGAAGATATAGTACAATTGCTTACAAAACCGTTACAAATTTTAAAAAGAGCAAACGAAAATGGGGGACTATATGAAAAATTCACAGAAAAGGAATGCATAAAGGACATTGCCCATCTTTTGAAAGTTTTTGAATCTCAGATCCATCTAAAAGGGTTTTCTTCGATTAAGAATATTGGCGAACATACTATTCCGTTTACAGTTTCGAGTAAGGAATACTCCCTACAAGTTATTATTCAACAAAAATGAATTTTCCAAAAGATACAAAGTTTATATTTGTTACCGGGGGTGTGTGTTCAGGGCTTGGCAAGGGACTAGCCGCTGCATCGATCGGGGCACTTCTTAAAGCGGCAAAACTAAATGTGTTTTCCTTAAAGTTGGATCCATATTTAAACGTTGATCCTGGGACAATGAATCCATATCAACATGGTGAAGTATTCGTCCTTGATGATGGCACTGAGACAGATTTAGATTTGGGCCACTATGAGCGGTTCCTCGATGTTTCACTTTCAAAATTAAGTAATTTAACCTCAGGTCAGGTGTACCAACAGGTCCTTAACCGTGAACGAAAAGGCGAATTTTTGGGTAAAACTATTCAAATTATTCCTCATATCACCGATGCGATTCATGATCATATTGCGCAGGCTGCCAAAGAATCAGGCGCTGATGTGCTTATTATGGAGATCGGTGGCACTGTTGGCGATATCGAGGGCGAGCCATACTTAGAGGCTGCGCGTCAAATGCATCATAAACTTGGGAGCAGCAGAGTGATGTTTGTACACGTTTCATTACTCCCATACCTAAAAACATCAAGAGAACTCAAAACAAAGCCAACACAGGCTTCTGTGCGTGAATTACGACGCCTTGGTGTCCAGCCCGATATAGTCCTTTTGCGAACCGATTATCCCGTGGACGGTGATATCAGCAAAAAGGTGTCGCTTTTCTGTGATGTTGCGCCGAATGCCGTGATCCCAGCGCCGACGCTAAAAAGTATCTATGAAGTACCTTTGCAGCTTGAAAAGAAGAAGATATCAAAAATTATCTTTGACCATTTTGGCATAAATAAGCGACAACCAGACATGTCTAAGTGGGTTGAGCTTGCAAAGAAAGTTAAAAATGGAAAGTATGCCGTTTCTGTGGGAATTATAGGTAAATATACAGCGCTAGGGGATGCATATTTGTCAGTACTAGAAGCATTAAAGGCGGCAAGTTATGCGGAGGATGTAAAGCTTTCCATAATTTGGTTAGACTCTGAGAAACTTGAAAAAAAGAATTCTCCAGAGATAAAGAAGTTAAAATCAGTTCAAGGGATTTTAGTCCCAGGTGGGTTTGGCGTTCGTGGTACCGAAGGAAAAATTTTAGCAGCAAAATATGCTCGTGAAAATAATATTCCATATCTTGGACTTTGTTTGGGTATGCAGATTGCGGCAATTGAGTTTGCCCGAAACGTTTTAGGCCACAAAAAGGCGACGAGCGGTGAATTTGACAGTGAGTCAAAGGAACAGGTAATTCACATCATTCCTGAACAAGCGAAGAAGTTACTTCAACAGGATTATGGCGCGACCATGCGCTTGGGCTCTTGGGAGTGTGTACTAGAAAAGGGGACGAAGACAGCAAAGGTATATGGAAAAGTAAAAATTAATGAACGACACCGACACCGATATGAGTTTAATAATGCGTATCGAGAAGAGTTTGAAGAACAGGGTATGCGTATCGCGGGAAAAACGCCCGATGGTGAACTTGTTGAAATTTTAGAACTTAAAAAGCACCCATGGTTTGTCGGTGTTCAGTTTCATCCAGAGTTAAAATCGAGACCCATTAGCCCACATCCATTGTTTTGTGGATTTATACAGGAATCAAAAAAGCTCGGAAAAAAGATTTCTTAACAGAGTAAATATTATTTAGCTGGACGTACGTTTACGAATACAGCCTCTTTTTTTGCTCCCGTAAAACGTATAATACTTTTACGAGCAAATTTGACTACGCCGTCTTTTAATGCAAAAAGCGTATCATCGCCGCCCCGTCCAACATTAAGGCCTGGTCGATATTTTACCCCTCGCTGACGAATAATAATTCCGCCTGCTCTTACAGTCTGTCCATCTGCTTTTTTTAAACCCAGCCGCTGCGATCGTGAATCGCGGCCAAGTTTGGTTGTTCCTGCTCCTTTTACGTGTGCCATATAATGATTAATTATCTATGTCCGCATAGTGTAGCATGCGAACTATCTATGTCAATAGCCTACTTCTTGTCAAGAAATGTCGGGGGGATTAGATCGTCGTTTGCCTTTCCCTTTTTTTCAAGTTCCCTTCCTGTTTGAGTGTATCGTTCGAGGTCAATTTTTTCTTTTTGTATGTTAAACTCGCTTGATTTTATCGGCTCGGGATTAATAATCGTGGGATACAGTAATTGGTATAACAGATAAAACCCAAAGCAAATTAGAATTAAAAAAATACCAGTAATCAACTTGCTATAATGAGATGCAAGAAATGTTGTTAAAATCTTGTTTGAAAAATGTAAGTCTTTACTGTTTCTCATAAGTTATAGCCAGTAGATATCACCTTTTAATGTTGCGTTATATGTTCCGTTAGCCTGTTTAGTAAAATCAGCCGAATTGATGCTTATGTAGTAATCTAAATTTTCAAGATCCGCTAAAAAAAGAAATATTGCGCCAGAGGTTCCTTGCAGCGTAAGTTTTACGGAGCTAGAAAGAATTTTAGTATCTGTTGGCTCAGGGATTGGGTCTATCGTTAAAGTTTGAGTAATTTTACGTTGAGTGGCTATTGTTTCTATGTTTTCTATAGTCTCAAGTATAGTTGAAGTTTTTTTCTCAAGAAAAGCCTGTTCAAGAGTTTTTGAATTCTCCTGAATTTCTTCATATTGTTTTGCTAATGAAGAAAAATCATTTTGTGTTTGTTTGTTTTTTTCAAGTGTAACATTTTCTTGGTGGATTGAATTTTTTAATTCAGTTACTGATGAGTATAAAGGCATAAATGCGAACAAAAACAGTCCAGCTGCTATAATCAGCCCCGCTATTGCTTTAGCGTAAAGTGTAATACTACGTTTCATAAGAAAAAAATTCCGGAGTCAAAGTTATCGAGATGCTGAATTTTATATCACTCTTAAGGAGCGATATAGGGAGGCCCGCCATCTCAATAAACGGAGATGCTTGCAGAGCTTTTCCAAATTCATAATATGATTCCCGCGTTTGAGCTTCTCCGGTAAGCGTAACCAAACGAGTTTCGCTGTCAATAGAAAAACCGCTTATTAAAATCCCCTCAGGTATCACAGTTTCTAGTCGTTCTAAACTTACCGACCAATACACATATGAATTTTGAATAACAGTAAGTCTTTTAGTTTGTTCATTTAAACTTTTAATTGCCGACTCAACATCAATTTGTTTAGAACCCTCAAATTGTGCCTGCACGGTGTTTTGTTCGGTGGTAATCCTATCAATTTCTTGGTTAAATAAAAATTGAATGCCATACAATGAAACACTGATAATGGCTAGCAAGACAGCAAAAAATGTGAAACTTTTCGATACAACCACCCCGATGAGCATTTTTTGTACCTCAGTTCTATTTTCGTTTGGTAAAAAGTTTAAAAGCGCGTTCATACTGTTTTTGAGAGCATTTGAAAAGGTTTTTGTAGCTCGCTTCTTAACGCCAAACCAAGGGCGGTGGTAAACGAGAGCACTTTTTTTTCAGTAAATTTTGAGCCCATTTTTTTATTTTTGTTAATTAACGGGATCGGATTATTAATTTCTAGACGCAGTGTTTCTGAGAGGAACGTATGTATACCTTCCATTTGTGAGCCTCCGCCACAAAGGACTATTTTCTGAATCGGCTGACTCTGATCGAAATTAGTTTGGTAATACTGTAGTACCTCGTTTATATGTTGAACTAGTGGTGAAAATTTATCGATAAGTAGGTCGCGTACAACACCTTTACTTTTTTTTGGGTTCAAACCAAAAAGCGTTTTTGCTCTTTCTGCCTGCTCCTCTTTTAAGTTTAACTCTTTGGCAATAAGTAGGGTCAACTCACGTCCCGAAAAACTAATGGTTGATGTGTATTGGACAATGCCCCGTGAAACAATTGCCAGACTTGTTTTACTTGCACCTAAGTCAATAATTAGTGTTGGTATCGTGGATTGACCGAGTAGCGCTCGTTGAATCGCGAAAGATTCAGGTTCAGCTATGATAATATGTTTTTGTACATCAGCAAATAATTCGATGTATTGCTCGAGCAAAGATTTATCCGTCGCTGAAAGTAAAATTGTATGTTTTTTTTCTGATGTTTGAAGTAACGACCAGGTGAGGTACATCTCTTCTAGTGAAACAGGAAAGTGTTGTTCAGCTTCCCAGCGGATTGCCTCGGCCAGTTCAGCGGGCGGAAGAGCATCCATTTGCACAACCTTGGTGAAAGTTTTTCGTTCGGGTACTGCAACTATAGCGAAAGGGGAATTAACCCTACCATTTATTTTTTTGTACAACCTTTCGAGCTGTTCTTTTGCTTTTGCGTAGTTTTTTATTTCCCCTTCCTGGATAATACCAGGGTCGATCGGAACCTCATGAAAAGCAAAAATTTCAATACCTTTTTTTGTCGTACGTGCTTCTACAAGTCGCATCATAAAATCGCTTATGTCTACGCCATGCGCCCTATCAAATGGATTAAATATTTTCATAGGTTAAAACTCCCTCCATGATTTACTTACTATTTTCCAGGATGCCCCTGGTCCGGACGTAAATGATGCATTCGCAAGTCCGCTTTCGTACGTTATTGTCGCGTTATTTGACATGATAATTTTATGACCAGTGACTTCCTTTAAACTAACATTATTTGCCAAGTAAATCGAGCCTTTATGTGCGTAAAAAATAGCAGCTTGCGTGTTGTTTGTGACATTTAACGCATAACCTGTCCCCTCATAGTTCGAGAGTAACATAATAAAGCTGCTACTTGAACCTGTCCCAAGAAAGTTTGCATTATTTTGGATGGTAATTTTACCTTTTACTGTTGGGTCGTCAGGATCATCGGCAATTATAATAGAACTCCCATCGCCAAAGTTTGAATTCAGCTGAATAATTGCATTGACGTCAAATGTAATATCACCCTTCACCCAAACAGGTCCATTTATTGTTACTGTTGCACCATTTCCTACGCTTAAATTACCAAGAATTTTTTCTGGCCCGAGTGTGGTGTTCGACGTGATGTTTCGATCACCTACAGTAATACCACCATCAGTGGCCTCTTGCTCCCACTGTGCGATGTTTCCATCAGACACCGGGAATGGTTGAACGGGTGGGTCCTCGGAACCTGAGTGACAAGCAACGTTAGGACAAGCACTTCCTGAGACAGTTGAATTTAAAATGCTTTGGTAGTACGCCTCGCCTGTTACCGTTGCGTTGGATATAGTGTTTGCGTGTGCGTCTCCACCCACGGTAACGCTGTCTAGCGAAGTTGGTATGCCTCCTAGATAGGTCCTAAAATTAAGGTCGCCTGCCGTTGCTGACCACGAATCACTTGTCCAGTCAGTCGTGTATTTTGCCACGCCATTTCCATATCCATTATTTGAGTCTTTCCCCCAAATCCAGTACTTGCTGTTTTGGCAGCTTGCGTCAGCGACAATCCAGTATGTCGTGCCCGCAGTTACTGTAATTGGTATTGGAAAAGTAACATTAACCCAATTATAATCAGTTGTAACAAGATTTGCGCTTAATGTCCCGGAGCTTAATGCTGTCTGAGATGGGTGACCTGAGTTATCCGCAGTTATGTGTATACTTATATCTGCTGGAGCACCGTCTTTTTTTATAAACAGACTTATCATGTTCAATGTTTCTGTTTGAGAAGGCACTATGCTTTGCGCAACGTCAATAACAGAAGAATTGCAATTACCGCTTTTTACGCCAAAAATTTGATCTTGGTTTTGAACTTCCCATGACTGGTCTAAACTCATGCCTGTTGCGACAAATGTGTCGCCTGTTATTGTGGCCCCGTTGCCACCAGCAACACTCCCGTTTGCGTATACGTTACCAACTATTTGTGAATTGTTTTGCATCTCGAGTCCACCATTACCGACCTCAACTCCATAGTTAAAAGAAATGGTTGTTGAGTCTATACCTATAGAAGCACGAAGATGCGCTGTTTTATTTGGTTGTGCTTGTGAAGGAACGTACGAGGTTACATCAATTTGCCGTACGTTTGTTGAAATTGTTGTGATTGTGGACACGAATTCACCATCAACAAGTTGACGTGTTTCACCTGAATAAGGATTATCACAGTCTGCCGGGTGGTTTAAACACCACACCGATCTATCGACTCCTGCTTCAGCGACGTGGATTGCGATTTGTTTGTTAGCATAACTTCTGACAATTTTGCTTGTCGCGGTGACGAACCCGTACGTGGCCGTAACAATAACCATGGCAAATGTAATAATTACTAGTACAATAACCAGAAAGCTTCCTTCTTGATTTTTGCGAAACGGACGTATCATGAGTTATGCGTTACGTAAATCGTAGGTAACAGTTTGTAGAGATTTTATAACCCTGCTTTTTCCTGTTACTTGGGAAACCTCCAACGTTATTGAAAAAGTTTTTGAAACGGTCGGGTCCTCATTGTCGTATCGGATTACTAAGTCACTTACATTCGTAATCGCGGTTTTGTCTTGAGCTAACCTTCCACTTTGTGGATCCGTGATAAGTAAAATATGCATTAAAGAACTAGCCGTGGGTTTATCAATAATATACATATCGGACTGATTTGCTACTGGGTCTCCTATTGCATCAATCGTTGGCATAGCTATCACGACAGTATTCTCATCAGTTGTATATGTTATGCCATTATCTGTGTAGGATGCTTGTATTTCTGAACCAGATATTAAATTATACTGAATGTCATTAAGCGCTTGCGTTTGATCTGTCGCTAGTTTATTTCTGATTGATTCTTCTTGAAAAGAAGAGTTTTGAGACGCTAAAATGGTTACCATTATGACCATAACTATCGCAATAATCCCAATGGAAACCAATAGCTCTACGAGCGTAAGGCCTTTTCTATTTTGAAATCCCTGTTTGGGCAACATATGTTTCAATTGATGCGCTTTTTACGGAACCATCGTCCCATGAAATTGTAGCGTAAATATTTTTTAACGGTGATGTGGGGTCGGCTGCTTCGTCAGAAATTGTGAGTTTTGCTTCTTCGGTTGGAAGGTCATATAGTCCGCTTCGTTTCCAGTCATTTGGTTGGGAACCCACTTCATTTGCTGCTTCATCAAAATTCCAAATATATGTCGTTAGACTTGTTTGTAATGAAACGTTATCAAAATAAATATCTGTTACGCCAAAGGTGGAAATTCCAACACCTCCTTTTGCAAATGTTGCATCTACAATTGGGGATCCATTCACGGGGGATCCATCTAGTGTTATGGTGAAAATATCATCTGCCCCCGTAATTGATATAATGTGCCACGTATCTTCACTAATAATTTGTGGTGTTGTGTAAATTGTTGACAGTCCGCTATTTTCATGGAGAACAAGGTCAATCGAATTCTCGTCAATTTTTAGAAAGTACATATTATTTTCGTCAATCGCTCGGAAAGGAAACCCAAACTGCCAATTTGGTTGGTTGGTAGATGGGATAAAGAATGAGACTGCATAAGTAGCATTAGCTGCTATTGGGCCTACGGGAGGAGTAGTGAGTGCGGTAATCGTGTTGCTGTCGCCGTTAAGCCTGCGTGATGCATGTATGGCGTTTGGCGAGCTTTGAGATGTTGCCACAGTTACTTCAAATTGTCCTTTATGATATAGAATTCCTCGGAAAGGTTGATCTACTACATCAACAATTTGATCGTATGGCAAACTCCGCAAATAGGTAATTTCTTCAGATAACACAGAATAAGCCGTTTGTTTCAGACGAAGCTTGTGTGAAATTGATAGAACCTTCACCATTGCTCCGGAAACAATAATCAACGATAAAAGTAACGAAACACCAATAAGGGTTTCAATAAACGTAAATCCTTTTTTTTGGTTTTTTTTATATCGCTTCACTGAGTGAGTATATTGGTAAAATTATTGCCGCGACCAAGCCACCGGCGGCTGCGCCGATAATTAACATGATAACCGGCTCAAGAATAGTTGGCAGAGAAGTCATAGTTTGATCAACATCTTCCTCATAAAATTGAGCAATTTCTTCGGCGATCACTTCAAGTGTCCCGCTTTGCTCGCCAACAGAAACCATTTGGATTAAAATAGGTGGGAAAAGCTCAGAATGCTGTTCTAAAACTTGTGAAATAGTCACACCTTCTTTTACTTTCTCTGAGGTTTCTTTCATCGCTCTTTTAAAGTAGATATTGCCTAATGTACGTTCAATAATTGAAAATGTCTGCACAATTGGAATATCTGTTTTTAACAGTGATGATAAGTTTCTCGTAAATCGCGCGATGTTAACTTTTTTCGTTATTCCACCCATGATCGGGGATGTAAGCATTATTTTGTGCACAATAAGCTTTCCTCGCTCTGTTTTTAGAAATCGTGAATAACCAAAACCAAGGAGTATCAACCCAATAAGTATGTAGATACCTTGGTGTTGCAAAATATCAGAAAGAGCTAAGACAATTCGTGTCGGTAGTGGTAGCTGAACGCCAGCTCCTTCAAAAATAAATTGAATTTGCGGAATAACGTACAAAATCATGCCAACACCAATCCCAAGCATCGCAACAACAATAATAATTGGGTAGGTGAGAGCGCTTTTAATTTTTGCAAGCAAAGCATGATCTTTCTTTAATTGAGTTGTTAACTGCTGGAGCACCTCCTCAAGCTTCCCGCTTACCTCTCCTGCCGCAATCATGTTAATAAAAAGTTCGCTAAATATTTTGGGAAACTTTGCCATTGCTTTTGAAAGGGTTATGCCTTTTTCTACGTCAGATCTAAGCTTATCAATTATTGTTCGAAAACGTTTATTTTCTGTTTGTAGTACGAGCGTCTTTAATCCTTGGGCAAGCGAAAAACCCGTTCGTATCATAATGTAGAGGTTCTGAGTAAAAAAGATTTTGTCGACGTTACTTACGCGCTGTGAAAACAAGCCATATCCTTTTTTTTCTTTTTTTTCACTGATAGTTAACACTCGAAGGTTCTTGTTTTGCAGCGTGTGCCCGGCTTCAGTTTGATTTTTTGCTTCTATTTCACCTTCCTCTTTTTTGCCCTCTTGGGTTCGGGCGATATATTTATACAGACCCATATTATTCTTGAGTTACTCTTAGTATTTCTTCTAAAGTAGTTACACCATTTTTTGCTTTTATAAATCCATCCTGTACCATCGTCATCATTCCTTGATCTTTTGCTCGCTTACGAAGATCTTCCGCATTTTCATTGCTCATAATTGCTTGAGCAACATCGTGTGTAATTTCTAAAATTTCATAGATACCAATACGTCCCTTATATCCGGAGTTACCACATTGTTTACAACCTTTCCCTCTGTAGAAAAGTAAGGAGTCAACCGGAGTTTTTGAATCCATAATTATCTTGGCCTTGACAAGAGTCTCAAGAATTGAATGTAAGTCAAAGTGTTTTTCTAGTTCTTGGACGGCGGATTTATTTAATGTGTAACTTTGAATGCAATGCAAACAAATTTTACGAACTAGACGTTGCGCCATAATAATATTAGTTGTTGATGCTATAAGGAATGAAGGGACGTCCATTTCGGCTAAGCGGGGGAGCGCGGTGACAGCATCGTTCGTGTGTAAGGTTGAAAGAACTAAATGGCCTGTCATAGCGGCATTTGCCGCTATTTCTGCTGTTTCATTGTCGCGAATTTCTCCGACCATAATGATATTTGGGTCTTGACGCAGTAGAGATCGAAGTCCAGAGGCGAACGTAAAACCTATTTTTGGATTAACTTGGCTTTGGTTAATGCGGGGCATGCGATATTCGACTGGATCTTCTACAGTTGAAATATTTACTTCTGGTTTGTTTAAAATATTGAGCACGGTATATAGCGTGGTTGTTTTTCCACTCCCAGTAGGTCCAGTTACTAAAATCATGCCATGTGGTTTTGTAAAGTTTCGTTTTAAAATCTCTAACGGTTTTTCTTGAAGACCAAGCTGCTCAAGTGTTAAAACTTGAGCACCCTCATCTAAAAGACGCAATACTGCTTTTTCTCCATCGAAAACAGGAAGTATCGAAACACGGAATGCGACCTTATAGTCTTTTGTTGATATTTTAAATCGGCCGTCCTGAGGTAGTCGATGTTCATCAATTTTCAAAGAAGAAAGTATTTTAATGCGGGCGATTATACCAGAAGCAACTTTTTTTGGGAGTCGCATTACCTCTTTAAGACGACCATCTATGCGATACCGAACAATTACTTCTTTATCTGATGGTTCGATATGAATATCCGACGCATTTTCAAAAATAGCATATTCAAGGATGCTATCGACAATTCTTACAATTGGGAGATCTTGAGCTAGGTCTTTTAAGTCTTTTTCATCATCTGGTTTTGCATCTTCTCGCGAATCCTCAGGTTTATCCGCGGTAATTTCTTTAAATTCAGCAGAAAGGCCTTTGTGGTATTGATTTACCGCTTCTTTGAGGCTTGACGGTGTTGTGACAAAGATTTGGAGAGGTAGATCAGTTTTTTTACGAATAAATTCAAAAACCTGTAGATTGTCTGGCTGTGTCGTCGCAATTTTTATTCCCTCTTTAGATTTATCAAAAACAATAACCTGTTGGGCTTGCGCCATGGCCTCTGGAAGCGTATTTAATATATCCTTACGAATCGTTTGCTTTCGAAGGTCTACAAATTCGTGGTTGAAAAAATGCGCGATTGCCTCGTAGAGAATGCTTTCAGTTACAACATTCTCATCAAGTAAATGCTTAATAAGCGAGACTTTTTTCTCTTGGGCTTTTGTTTTCGCCTCCTGAAGCGCTGTTTCATCGATGAGCCCGGAAGACTGTAGAATGTTTGCTAAAGCTTCATCCTTCATTTTTTGTGCTATTTATGCCTATACTATATCACAAATTAGCACTTTTTTCAATGGTAAGCTTAGTTTCTTAGGTCAAATATATACAACCCGTATCCAATAATGGCGTTTGGAGTCCTATTTTGTAACCAACTAAAGCTATTTGCTCTGTCATACAACAATTGCGCGCTGATAACGACAACACACCGCAAAGGTTCATGATCTTGTATGGTTTCGTTATCGTATAAAGGGCGGATCGATACACCGAGGTCTGTTGTCATACCTTGTCCAAAGTATCCAAGACAAATTATTTGTATGTTCTGTTGAGCAAGGTACTCTTTTAAGTAGGGAAGGTTTTGCCCCCAATCCAGATTTGAATCGAGTAAATATTTATATCCTTGCGGTGCCCCGCCTATCGCTTCACTAAAATATGCCATTGGAAAAGGCCAAATTAAAGCTGTTGAAAAAATTGAAACACCAAGGATCACTGTAATAACGGTTTTAAAAAGTTTTTTTAGGTTTACGCGTAATGTCCACAGCGCGCTCACAAGAATAAATACAAATGGGTATACAATTAAGATATGGCGAACGCCAATATTTACCTTGGATTGCATAGCCGATAAAAAAAATAAGAGGGGGGTAAAAACGAGGACGACGTATTTAGGGTCCCAAGACTTTACCCATTTTATTATTTTTTTTCCGTACGACTCAGCGAAAAGTTTGAACTTCCAAGCCCAAAAGGTTCGCTTGACGAAAAGGGTCAAAATTAGTGATAATAAAATAACGACAGCAAGCCGTGTTTTTATAAAAAAAGCAACAGGGAAATACCAAGGTGACCCAAGATCACTATAGGTACCGAGAAAGTATGATTCATGACCCGCCTCAAAATGGGTTATAAATTCCAAGAGACCAGAAACGTATGGATAGGCGATAAAGTGAACGTTCCTCAAAATCCAGAGATACGCTTTTGGAGCCCACGCGAGTTTAGGATTTACTAGGGTCAAAAATTCTTGTGCTTGTGATATGTGGCTTGCGCCAAGAAAAGGATCATTTGAAGAGACATTGATTTGAAATCCCGTCGTGCACAACGCTAAAAAGATTGTAAAAAAGAGCATAAGAACATACATTTTCAGAAAATGTTTTAGGCCAAGATGGGGATATCGATGTTTTGCGGAATAGTGAATTATCGCGTAAAGAATTGGGACGAGGGCAAAAAGAACAACACCCGTGAACTTTACATCCGCCGAAAAAGCACAGGCAACGCCAGTCCAGATGAGCCATTTTAAGGAGTTCGCTTGTACGCCTTTAGTAAAAAAATATGCGGTGGCAGTTACCCCTAGTGCCACAGGTATATCAGTCGTAATAAGGTGCCCGTGGGTTAAAATGATGGGTGAGCTAAAAAAAAGAATTGAAGCAACAAGTGAGGGTACCTTTCCATAAAGTTCGTAAGTCCAGCGGCTTATAATCACCCCTAAAAGAATGGTCATAAGTATAATAACCAGTCGCCCGAGGAACAGAATATTCTGCGGATTATTTCCAGATTCATAGAGAAAATCACGCGCAAACTGCCATTGATCGCCCGATTTCCAGGATTTATTCTCTGTAGGTATAACGGGTCTCGTAAAAAGAAGTGGCACCGCAGCTAATTGTTTCGCGAGAGGTGGATGCTCTGGGTTTAGCCGAAAGTCGTTCGTCAAAAGATATGAATACCCTGCAGAAATATGGACTCCCTCATCAATAGTTTGTGTTTCTTTTTTAGCAAGTGACACAAGAAGATATCCACCTACAAGAAACACGACAACAAAGGAAGCAATAAAGATACGTTTTACATTATTTTGGAACATGAACACAGTACGAGTTAAAAGATTCTTTACTCAGCCGGTAATTTGGCAATCACTTTGTCTTGTTATATTAGTTTTAATAGTTGGCATTGTGCTTATTTATTACCGTATTACGCCTTCCGACAGTTTATTAATACTTCATTATACCATTCCGTTTGGTATTGACCTCCTTGGGCCCTGGCAACGACTTTATGAGATCCCGATCGCCGGTTTTGTCATAGCATTAATAAATTACGTTTTAGCTTACATATTCTACACAAAACAGCGTCATGTCGCTATTGCGCTCGTGTTTGTGACAGTTGTATTGAGTTGTATGGTTACCACGGGTTTATATCTTATTCTTGAACAGAATATCATTTAAATGAATTCGTTACTAATTATTTTTTTACTTGCAACTTTTTCTTTTCTTTTTGCTTTTACCGCGACTCCTATTTTGACTTATTTCTTGTATAAATACAGGGCAAAAAAAATTATTCGTGATTATTCAGAGACCCCAATATTTTCAAAATTACACGAGAAGAAAGCCGGTACACCTACCATGGGGGGTATTCTTATTTGGGTAACTGTTTTGATCGTCGTGTTCTTGTTCTACGGTTTTTCCAAATTGTTCCCCGATAGTTTTTTTTCACAATTTGATTTTTTGTCGCGTGAAGAAACTTACTTACCGCTCGGCGCGTTAGTAGCGTCGGCCTTAGTTGGGCTTATTGATGACATATTTAATATAAAAAAAATGGGAGCGCATGGTGGGGGATTGCGAGCTCGTCACCGTTTACTTATTTATGCGCTTATTGCCTTTGTTGGAGCTTGTTGGTTTTATCTCAAGCTCGATTGGACGACAATTCACGTTCCGTTTGTAGGAAATTTTGACGTTGGAATTTGGTATGTCCCCATATTCTTTTTTACAATTATTGCAACCTCTTTTTCAGTTAACGAATCTGATGGCCTTGATGGTCTTGCGGGTGGAATCCTATTAACAGGGTTTGCGGCCTTTGCTGCTATTGCATTTATGCAGGGCAGCTATAATCTCGCGACTTTTTGCGCTGTTATAATTGGGGCACTGCTTGCTTTTCTTTGGTATAATGTTACGCCAGCTCGCTTTTTTATGGGTGATACTGGCTCAATGTCGTTAGGTGTTACGCTGGGGATTGTCGCGTTATTAACAAACTCTATTTTTTTACTACCCATAATCGGTTTTTTACTCGTTTTAGAATCATTATCAGTTATACTTCAAATCCTCTGGCGTAAGATAAAGAAGAAAAAACTTTTTCTTTCTGCGCCATTCCACCACCATCTTGAAGCAATAGGGTGGAGCGAGTCTAAGATAGTTATGCGGCTTTGGATTATAGCTGGGGTATCAGCTGCGGTGGGGATAATCTTTGCCATAATTGATTACTCACAAATTTATGGCTAAAATGCATAACTGTAAGAATAAAAAAGTTTTAATAATAGGATTTGGTCTACACGGTGGAGGTAGATCAGTTTTTGTTTATTTACAACAACAGGGTGCTAACATTCGAATAACTGATATAAAAACAAAAAATGCGTTACAGGTTTCTCTGCGTGGTCTAAAAAATGTAAAAGGGACATTTGGCTCTTATTCACTTAAAGATGTGCGCTGGGCGGACGTGTGTATTAAAAATCCCGGAGTGCCAAAAAACCACCCCTTACTTGTCTATGCAAAAAAAATTAATAAACTTGTAACAACTGACCTTTCGTTGTTTCAGGAAACTCTTGGAAAAAAGTTTGACTGCATTGTAACAGGGACGCGCGGGAAGACTACAACAGCAAGTTTGATCGGTCATTTTTTACGTTCTAACAATAAAAAAGTTCTCGTCTTGGGCAACAATCGAATTCCGGCGCTTTCGCAAGTAAAAAAGGCGCGGCATGCGAGGGTGGTATTGGAAGCCTCTTCATTCCAAGTAGAAGACGCGTCTTTATTATCAAAGGTTTCAGTGTTTACTACTTTTTATCAGGATCATTTAAATCGATACGACACGTTAAAAAAATATTTTGATGCAAAAGCATGTTTGTTTAAATCACAGAGCGAAAGTGATTATGTTGTTTTAAATTATGATGATAAAAGAATTTGTCGAATGGCGAGTAAACTGAAAAGCACAATTTTCTATTTTTCTCTTTTTGAACTACCCACTAAATTTAATGGTGTTTATTTGTGTGAGAATAATTTTATTTTTCAAAACAAAAAACGCAAAGTGGTATTATTCAGCAGAAAAAATGTAGGTCTTATGGGTAATCACAACACACAAAATGTACTTGCTGCTGCTGCAGCTGCAATATGCCTGCGCGTCCCTTTACGCCGACTAGGAAAAGTAATTCGTTCTTTTAAAGGGGTGCCATATCGACTTGAACGTATTAAAAGTGTTAAACGAAGAATTTTTTATAACGACACAACAGCAACATCGCCAGAAGCGTTTGTCGCAGCCTATAAAGCCCTTCGAGATGCGTACCCCACGGCAATCCTTCGATTCATAATTGGTGGAGCAGATAAACGACTCGATTTTACAATAGTTAAACGAGTAAAAAGAGATAAGAAAGTTTTTTTGTATCCATTAGCTGGATCAGCTACAGACAAACTGCTTCGTAGTTCGAATTTTAGCGTTATAGGAAAACCAAGAAAAAATCTTTATCAGGCATTTCAAGATTGCTGGCGAGACTCAAGCCCAGGTGAAGTTATCTCGCTCAGCCCAGGAGCTGCTAGTTTTGGTATGTTTCAACATGAATTTGATAGAGGGGATCAATTTACTCGCCTTGTACAGTCAGTATCATGAAAAAATATTTGTCGAGTGGATCGGTTGATTATGTGCTTTTAGGAACAGTAATACTTCTCTGTGTTTTTGGCTTGCTTATGCTCACGTCGGCTGGTTCCCCGTTGGGATTTCAGAAATTTGGAGATAGCTATCATTTTATTAAACAACAGCTTATTAGTTTTGTAATAGGTATGACGCTAATGGTTGTTATGATGAATGTTGATTATAAAAGTTTAAAAAAGTATTCAGTACACCTTTTACTTGTTTCAATAATCCTACTTTTTTCAGTTTTTATCCCAGGGATTGGTGCCAGCCTGCTTGGTGGAAGTCGTTGGATTTCAATTGGTGGAGCAGTGTTTCAACCTTCCGAGTTAGCCAAGCTCTCGTTCATTATTTATCTTGCGGCATGGCTTGAATCTCAAAAGGGTAAATCAGGCGAGATTGCAAAAAGAAGTTTGTATCAATTTGGCATACTCCTTGCAATCGTTGCTGGCTTAATTATTGCTCAGCCTGATATGGGCACAATGTCAGTTGTTGCCATAGTCGCGGGTGTTGTGCTTTTTTCTTCAGGCGTGGATATGAAATATATTTTTTCCCTTATCGGCGTTGGTGGCGCTATATTTTTACTTTTAATAAAACTCGCACCCTACAGACTACAGCGCTTAACCGCATTTTTAAACCCAGAAAATGACATTAGAGGGATTGGTTATCATGTATATCAATCACTCATCGCAATAGGTTCTGGAGGATTTTTCGGCGTAGGCTTAGGTAAATCTCGACAAAAATTCAATTATTTACCAGAGGCGGCCGGCGACTCAATTTTTGCCGTTATTGCGGAAGAGCTTGGCTTCTTGCTAAGTACTTTGCTTGTTCTCACATTTTTACTTTTGTTTATTCGGGGAATTCGAATCGCTCGTCGAGCGCAAGATGAGTTTGGAAAGTTACTTGTCACCGGCATAATTGCGTGGATTGTCTTACAGGCCTTTATGAATATTGCTGCACTTTCTTCCCTTATCCCACTGACGGGGATTCCCTTGCCGTTTATAAGTTATGGCGGTTCTTCACTGATAATTACACTCGCAGCGGTAGGGATTGTTTTAAATGTTTCTAAACAAGGAAAACATTAACATGAGGATTGTATACACGGGAGGAGGAACTTTAGGGTCTGTAACGCCGCTACTTGCCGTAGCTGAACAGGACGGTGCAATTGAAAGACTTTGGATTGGGACTTCCTCGGGGCCAGAAAAAAAATTTATTGAGGATCAGCAAATACCATTCATACCAATAGAAGCTTTTCGATTGCGAAGATTTTTTTCTATAAGAAATATTATCGAACTTCCTCATCTTATTACTTCGTACGTAAACGCAAAATCAATTTTAAAGAAATTTTACCCAGATATTGTGTTAACCGCGGGTAGTTTTACTGGCGTACCCGTGTGCCTAGCCGCTCATAGGTTGGGTATCCCTTTTATTGTCTTACAGCTTGATGTTGTACCTGGCTTGGCAAATAAATTACTGTTTTCTCGAGCTACCCGTATCATTGTTCCACATCAATCGTTCAAAAAAGAAATCCCACATGCTTCTGTAACTGTTTGTGGGATACCCATTTCAAATATGTATCAGCAAACGGTCATTGAGAAAAAGACCATCACATTTTTAGGTGGTGGGACTGGGTCGCTTTGGCTCAATAATTTTGTTGTGAACAACCTTCAGACCTTACTTTCCGAAAGTGATGTTATTCATTTTCAAGGAGATAGTAAAAGAGCAGCTTTAATGTCGGGTACGCACACTGGGTATGTATCGATATTTCATGCGAATCGCAAAGCAACAATACAAGCAATTCATCGTTCGAATATCATCGTAACAAGAGGAGGTATGGGAACCTTGGCAGAATTGTCGGAATTTAAAAAACCAACAATAATTGTACCAATGCCTTCTTCACACCAAGAGCAGAATGCGCTTTTTTTCTCATCACAAGGTGCAGCTATCAAAATAAATCAGTCACAAGGTGAGGAGGTTTTACTTGATCAAATTTTGGGATTACTTCATGACACAGAAAGACAAAAAAAATTATCAAAACATATTTATGAGCTTTTACCGCATGATGCTTCACGATGCGCCCAGAATGTTATACGATCAGTATTAGTATGAATAAAAAAGAAAATCCTTACATTCATTTTCCTCAAAATGCCGAGTTCATCCACTGTATAGGTATTGGTGGGATTGGGGTTTCCGCGATTGCACGATTGTTTTTAGAACAGGGGAAAACAGTAACCGGTTCTGATGTAGCGTACTCGGACGTAACAAAATCTTTTAAAAAGCAGGAAGTAAAAATCGCCATCGGGCCCCATCGCGCGATCAATGTCCCCAAAAACACGCAGGTTGTTGTCTTCTCACCAGCAGTACTTGAATCTAACCCAGAGCGTAAAGCCGCGAGAAAACGGGGAATCGTTGAGGTTTCGTATCCAGAAATGATTGGTCATTTAATGGTTGATAAATTTGGAATAACAGTTTCGGGAACTCATGGGAAAACAACAACAACCGCATTACTCGGTCACGTTCTTGTGAAAACCAAACAGGATCCGACAGTCATTGTAGGTTCATTTGTAAAAGATTTTGGTGAACGGAACGAGCGACTTGGAAAAAGCAAACTGATGGTAGTAGAAGGGGATGAATACAAAGCTTCTTTTCTTAATTATAAACCAAAAATTATTGTCCTTACGACGATCGATGAGGACCATCTTGATTACTATCGTGACATAAAACATATTAAAGCAGTGTTTCAAGAATATCTATTGCGTCTTCCGCCAGATGGGATTGTAATTGCAAATGCTGATGATCAAAATATAAAAGATGTGTTGAAAGCTGTCGCTAGTCTTAAGGTGGTTACGTACGGAATACGGGCTGAATATAATTTTTCTAGTATAAGTTTTGGTAAAACCTCTAGTTCCTGTGTTATTCGACATCATGAAGAATTCGAACGACTAGAAATCCCATTGCTAGGAATGCATAATATTTATAATACCGCTGCTGTTTTTGCGTGTGCGCGAACTTTGGGAATCCCATCCAAAGAAATAGCAAAAGCTATAAAGTCATTCAAAGGAGTGTGGCGTCGTTTCGATATACGTGGTACAAAAAAAGGCGTAACGATTATTGATGATTATGCGCACCACCCAACTGAAATTCGTGCGCTTATCAACGCGCTTAAACAGTCGTATGCGGGGCGAAGAATTGTGTTTGTGTACCAACCTCATCAAGAAGATCGCTTCATTAAACTTTTTAATAAATTTATAGAGGCATTTGATGGCGTAGACCTTTTGTATTTAGCAGAAATTTATGCAGTCGAGGGGAGAGACGGCAAACACGACAGTTCAAAAAGACTCTTAGTCCCGTTGCGAGCTAAAAAAATTAAAGCATTTTATTATCCAACATTTGCAAGTTTAAAGAAAGAACTTTTGAGTGAAGTTAAAAAGAACGACGTCATGGTTTTTGTCGGAGCAGGTGATATAACGAAATTACGAAGTGAGTTTGAAAAATCGATTCAGTGAATCGTATCGCTTAACAGCGCCGCTTGCACAAGTTACAATATGAACATAAGAACATTTTTACAAAACTTAAATAAAACCACTATCTCTTATGAGGCGAATGCCACTTTAGCAAATTTAACGACTTTTAAGATTGGGGGGCTCGCAGACGTTATCGTGTATCCAACCACCGCAGCTCAACTTCTCGAATTAGCTAAAATGCGACTTTTATACAACGTCCCATATATTATCATTGGTGGCGGAAGTAATATTCTTATTTCGGATGAAGGGTTTCGAGGGCTTGTTATCGCACCAAGACTACAGTCATTAACAGTACAAAATAATACCTTAAAAAGCGGAGCGTCGGTCGGTTTACAACAACTCATTCAATTTGCTGCAAAAAATGGTTTAAGTGGATTAGAACACCTCGTGGGAATACCAGGGTCTGTCGGCGGTGCGTTAGCAGGAAATGCGGGGACTGCTCATAAATGGATTAACGCTTCCGTTTCATCACTAACAGCCATTAATTTCAAAACAGCTACAGAACAGCAATTTACTGAAAAAGAGTGTCAATACGGATATAGGACAAGTATCTTCAAAAATTCAGACCTTCGAATTATAGCTGAGGGAACGTTTGTTCTTCAACCGAAACCCATACTTGAAATACATAGCCTTATGAAAGAGTATTTATCTAAGAGGAATAAACAGCCAAGCGGAAATGCATGCGCTGGGTGTATATTTAAGAATCCCGAAGAAATCACAGCCGGTAGGTTAATTGACGAATTGGGTTTAAAAGGGAAAAAAATCGGACAAGCGCAAATTTCTCAAGATCATGGCAATTTTTTTGTAAATTTAGGGAACGCTCGCGCAACTGATATTATTAAACTTATAAGTTATGTAAAACAACAGGCACGCGATAAAAGAAGAATACAATTGCAGGAAGAAATACGATATATCGGTTTTTAAAAAATAATAATATGAATGTCATTATTACGGGAAAAAACTTTGCACCATCCAAAGCGAACAAGGATTTTGTACAAAAAAAACTTGAATCATTACTGCGATATGATGATAGGCTTTTTCAGGTTTGTGTCGAGCTTGACGCAGATAAAAAAGAACGCAATAATACAAAATTCAGAGTTGAAATTTGGATTGAAGGGGATGCACACCTCCAGGCTGGATCACAAGGAAAAGATTTTTATTCTTCAGTCGAAATGACGGTCAAGAAATTAAAAATACAACTCGCAAAATTCAAAGAAAAAAGAGAATCCAAAAAGAAGTCACAAAAGCCCACTTAAAAAGAACTATGGCATTATTTGAGAAGTTATTCGGTAACGCAAGTGCTCGTATCGTAAAGTCACTTTCTACAATAGTTGATTCGATAAATGAGCTTGAGAAAAAAGTAAGCGCACGTAAAGACGATGAGCTTCGCGCTGATTTTTTGGCATTACGAAATAAAAAAACAAAAGAGGGTATTACGCTCGACGATTTGCTAGTTGACGCGTTTGCCTATGTCCGAGAGGCATCAAAACGCACTCTGAAACAAAGGCATTTTGATGTTCAGTTAGTTGGAGGTATTGTCTTGCACCAAGGCAAGATTGCTGAAATGCGGACCGGTGAAGGTAAGACACTTGTAGCAACTCTTGCGGCGTCACTCAATGCGTTATCGGGTGAGGGTACGCATGTAGTTACCGTAAACGATTATTTGGCTCGAAGAGATGCGCAATGGATGGGTCAAATATATAATTTTTTAGGTTTAACGGTTGGTGTGATTCAGCACGAGGCTGCATTTCGATATACCGAAAACGACACTGGCGTTGAAAGTTATGAGCACCTAGAGCCTGTGGATCGGAAAGTAGCGTATGGTTGTGACATTACGTATGGAACAAATAATGAATTTGGTTTTGATTATCTACGAGATAATATGGCGCCAACGCTTGAGCATAAGGTGCAACGAAGTTTACACTATGCAATTATTGATGAAGTCGACTCTATATTAATTGATGAAGCACGAACCCCACTTATTATTTCGGCACCTTCAAGCGCCTCAAGCGAAAAATACAACGAATTTTCTAAATACGTACAACAGCTGTCTGAAGGCGCGGATTATAATGTCGACGAAAAGATGCGCGCAGTAACTCTCACCGAAGAGGGAATAAAGAAGATGGAAAATGTTCTGCATGTTGAAAATATTTATACGGCAGGTGGCATTGAAACAATTCATCACATCGAACAGGCCTTAAAGGCAAAGGCATTATTTAAATTAGATAAAGATTATGTCGTGAAAGATGGTGAGGTGGTTATTGTAGACGAATTTACGGGTCGCCTTATGTATGGACGCAGATATTCCGAAGGGTTGCACCAGGCAATTGAAGCAAAAGAAAGAGTAACCGTTCAGCAAGAAAATCAAACCCTTGCCACTATTACATTTCAAAATTTGTTTCGAATGTACAAAAAAATAGCAGGTATGACCGGTACGGCACTAACAGAAGCAGAGGAGTTTAATAAAATATATGGTCTAGAGGTGGTTGTTGTCCCCACGAATAAGCCAATTGCGCGAACTGATCTACCAGATAGAATATATAAGACAGAAAAAGGCAAATTTATGGCTGTCATTCGTGAAATTAAACTTCGCCAAGAGCAAGGGCAGCCGGTGCTCGTAGGGACTATCTCAATTGAAAAGAATGAAATATTAAGCGAGTTACTTCAACGAGAAGGCGTAACGCATGATATTTTAAATGCAAAAAATCACGCGCGTGAAGCTCAGATTATAGAGAACGCTGGAAAAAAAAGCGGTGTTACGTTGGCGACAAACATGGCTGGCCGTGGAGTTGATATAGTCCTTGGTGGAAAACATGCAACGCCCGAAGAGCACGCTGAAGTCAAGGCGCTTGGTGGTTTGCATGTCATTGGGACTGAACGCCATGAATCCCGGCGTATTGATAATCAGCTTCGTGGTAGATCCGGACGTCAAGGTGAAGCTGGATCCTCTCAATTTTATGTT
>CAZGDO010000009.1:0-26385 GCA_964524365.1 uncultured Gammaproteobacteria bacterium
CGGTCTATATGTACAAGATCAATATTTGCCCCCGCCAAATCAATGGTAGACGGAGCCACGTGGAGCCCTTCAATGCTTGTCTTGGCAATTATGTCACTGATTTTATGATCGGTAACAAGACTATGATAAATTCCTTTTTCTAGCTTGCGATGATCGACACCAATGCCTGATGTTGCATTTGCCTGTGGGTCAAGATCAATAATAAGTACAAACTTGCCTTTGCGAGCCAATGCTGCGGCAAGATTGATGGTGGTGGTGGTTTTTCCGACTCCGCCTTTCTGATTTGCAATTGCAATAACACGCGCCATATTTATAAGTATAGCATAAAAACCCTTGACAAAAACGATTTTCTCAGATAGTATATGTTATTCACTATTAACGTTCATCGGTTCTTTCAACAATAAGGAGTGCCAATGTTAAGAGCAATTTTTTGCGTGGTATTTGGTTTTATTTTTCTCGCTACCTCTCCAATTTACGAGCAGCCCATAAATACCCTCTCGGGACAGAATGTGGGGCTCGGGCTACTTGGCCTTGCCTTTTTTGTAGGTGGGCTCATCGGCATGGTTATTTCTTCTGGCGGCAAGAAAAAATGAGCTTGCTCATTACAAATAAACATATACTTAAAACAGTCCCCCGGATCTGATTCAGGGGGATTTTATTTTTTCAATCCCTAGTACCGGGGGTGGGGGTCGAACCCACGACCTCGGGCTTATGAGTCCCGCGCTCTAACCAGCTGAGCTACCCCGGCAAAGAATATTGATAGTATAGCATGTTGGATTCTAAGACAAGCTATGCTTGAAATTGTATTGTTATGAAATTGTTTTTATATAAATAGCACATGGGTTTTCTAAATCCCAACGTGGATATGGGTCTATGGTGATAATTTTAGTAAATCCTAGTCGTTCATAGAATTTCCGGGTTTGTGTATAGTCGTCGTGATGAGTTGTTTGATCAAGCGTTTTGACTAACGCGTATTGGGCGCCTGTTTTCTTCATACGAGTGAGCGCAGATCGTACTAATGTTGTACCAACCTTTTCACGTTGGGAGTCAGGATTGACCGCAAGCCAGGCAATTTCTTGAACCACTTGATTTTTTCCTTCAATGCAGCAAAAGCCAATTACGGAGTCCACATCCTTTGCAATTATAAAATTCTTGCGATCTAAACATTTTTTTATTTCTTTATGGGTTTTCTTTGTGAAATAATTCGGTAATTTTTTTATTATTTGCAAGCACCCCGTGACATCAGAGATGCGCCCTTGAGAAAATTGGATAATTTTGTTTCGTGTATTCATGTGTCTTATATGGATGTTATAACCAACCAAGTTTTTTTGCCGCAATTTCAGCTTTTTCTAACTCCTCTAAGTAAGGAGGGTACATATAAACACGGAGTACGCTGAAGTTCTTTGAATAGATGCATGTATGAAATATTTTTAAATTCATCAACTTCAGTTGAAATGACGGGCTGTGTATCACTTTGTGAAATATAAAGATGAGATACTCTTCATCGTTGCGAACCATCTTCGCCAGGGAACTCATTAAGAAACGTTTCTACGAAGCGCAAATCAGACGAAAATCCCATTTCTTCTTTTTGTTCTCTGTGAGCGCTTTGCTGCGGTTGTTCACCTTTGAGCATCCCCCCACAAGCCGATATATCCCACATTCCTGGAAAATGTTTTTTTGACATAGGACGCTTCTGAATCCATAGATGTCTATCCTGGGTGAATACAAATACCAGCACATTCTGTGTGATGTAATTCGCTCGCTCTGCTTCTTGTCGGATTACGGTTCCAATAACTCTACACTTGTCATCCATGATTTCAAGGAATTCCTCGGTGCTCATATGTGACATAGCGATAGTAAACTGTTGGCTTGGTTGGGGGAGCGGGACTCGCACCCGCGACCTCCGGATTATGAGCCCGGCGAGCTGCTACTGCTCCATCCCCCGTATGGTAAGGAATGATACGGATCGTTCTACCGCACTCCTTACGAGTTTTTAGTCTATCGGAAACTAATTTTTTTTGCAAGTTCTTGGGGTGTATGATGGTGGGGTTGTATAAAAACAAGAAACATCTTAAACTTCGGAAATGAACCAACGGATGGACGCAAAAACACATACAACTCTCTTTATTGGCGCTATTGCTATTATCGTTGCTGCGCTATTTTGGAGCATAGATGGAACGTTTATTCGCCCTCACCTATATGCCTTGCCAGCTGGCCTTGTTGTGCTCACTGAACACCTTCTCGGATTCCTTGTATTAATTCCATTTTTACTCCCCCGCCTCCGACAACTAAAAAATTTGGATAAAAAAAGCTGGGGAGCAGCAATTTGGGTTAGTGTCTTTGGTGGCTTTTTAGGAACGCTTGCGATTACACAAGCATTTTTTTCTGCTATTGACGGTAGCGTCACCTTTGCGACAGTAATTATTATACAAAAACTCCAGCCGGTTTTTGCGTTATTGCTAGCCCGAATCTTGCTAAGAGAAAAACTATCACGACAATTTTATATATGGGCTACGGTTGCGGTTATCGCCGCGTACGTGTTGGCGTTTGGAAAATCCGGCTTTACGTTCCATGATGTTAATTTTTGGCACGGCGCTGCATTCTACGCATTGATTGCAGCCTTTGCGTTTGGCTCATCGACAGTATTTGGAAAACGTCTGGTAAACCATCTAAATTTTAAAACAACTGCGGCACTCCGTTTTGGCATTACAGCCGTTATCGCCGTCGTATACGTCCTGCTTACAAAGGGCTTCCATGCATATACAAGCGTTACAAGCTCACAGTGGTGGTTATTTATTCTTATAGTCTTTACAAGTGGAGCTGCTGCTATGTTTCTTTACTACTTTGGTCTTCGACGTACGAGCGCATCACTTGCGACAATCTGCGAACTATTCTGGCCATTTTCCGCGGTCATTCTTGATTACTTTTTTAATGGTAATACGCTCAACTCTATTCAAATAGTATCCGCGGCAGTTATTGTTATTTCAATGTATCAGGTGGTGCGTCGTGGTAAGGTATGGCAAGGTCTCAAATTCACGGCACACGTCGTAAATGGTGAAGGGCGAGGGAAAAAACTAGGAACACCAACGGCTAATCTCGACAAAACTGATCTTGATTGTTCACACGGTATTTATACGGCATTAGCAACTGTTGACGGGCAGACGTACGCAGCGTTAATCCATTTTGGTTTTAAAGAAACATTTTCTAATACACTTTCGCTCGAAGCATATCTAGACAACTTTTCCGGTGAACTCTTTGGGAAACAGTTGACTGTCGCGCTAATCGAAAAAATACGGGACGTTAAAAAATTCGCATCGCGCGACGATCTTATCGCGCAAATGGAAACAGATAAAAAAATGTTGCGGTCGATCACCCTACCACAGCAATCTTAAAGCACGCGGGCTCATTTTTGTTGACAATGCCTCGAAAAAAACTTACACTTCTTTTTACTGCAAGTATGCCGGGATGGCGGAACTGGTAGACGCACAGGACTCAAAATCCTGCGGTGGCAACACCATGTGGGTTCGATTCCCTCTCCCGGCAGAAATGTACGGGTCACCTTCTGGTGACACGTAAAAACTTTTCGGTTTGAAGAAGGGAATCGAAGGGTACTGCAAAAATCTAAACCGTTTTAGGTTTTTACAGACCCCGGCTCTTTCGGGAGGAACAAGCCTACGACATTTGTCGCGCCACGAGTGACGAGGAAAGAGGATTCCCTCTTTCGGCAGAAAACGAAGGCCCTGAGAAAACCCAGGGTCCTGTATTAGTTTACAACGGCGAAGCGGCACGACAAAAAAATAATTTCATGCCAAGCCAGTAAAATGGCAGGATGAACACATATATAATACTCACTACACCAACAGGAAAGAGAACTACTCCTGTTAACGCATAATAACGTATCATGCTTCCTCCACGCTTAAAAAGGACTTACGTATATACTCTAGCTATACATTAGTGACATAGCCAAGAAGAGACGAACTATATCAGGATGCTGACTTTTTTGTCTTCTGGTGCGAACGAAAAATCAACAAACTCCCCACAATAATCAAACAAAGGCTCACCCATTGCGCGAGAGTAAAGAACCAAAATCCAAACTGGTTAAAACGAAAAAAATCTAAAGTAAAACGGATAGCCCCATACCCAATAAAATAAATACCGGTAATTGCCCCCACCCGCGTAAACAGCGGTTTCCATAAAAGCACAAGCACTAGTAATAGCGTTGCGTTCAATAATACTTCATAAAGAAAGATTGGATGAAAGCTTTGGAATGACGCAAATTGTGGGGGCCGTGATCCAAAACTCACCTGCAAAGCCCACCACGCATCAAACGGTTTGCCAAAAAGCTCTTCGTTAAAATAATTTCCAAATCGTCCGAAGATTTGGCCAGCAAGCACGGCAGGAGCGAAAAAATCCAACAGCCTAAAAAACGACAGATTCTTTTTTCGACTCATAAAAAATATGATAAGCGCGCCAGCAATCAGTCCTCCGTGAATCGCCAACCCACCTTCCCAAATTTTATATACGTCACCGAGATGATTGTGATACCACCACCATTCGTTCCAAACATGATAAAGGCGTGCGCCTAAAAATCCCACAAGTAGAGTCCAAAAAGCAATATCAAAAATGTCATTTTGCAACTTCGACTCGTGTTTTGTTTTTTGCCAAAGGATAAAAAACCCAGCAACAAGACCTGCGACAATACAGAGACCATACCACGTTATGGTTACGCTCCCAATCGATATAAAAATGTATCCTGGGCTTTGAGGAATCACGAGTATCTATTTTTTTGATGTTGGCTGACCGGATTTCATTACTGTCTCGCGCTCAACCTGATGCACGTGTATATCAGACTCTTTAACTTCTCTGCCGACAAAAAAGCTTAACAATGTTCGAATTACTACCAACAAACCTAGACGATAGAGTTCTGAAACATCAGGATCTTTGAGGGTAATAAGAATGTCCCCAGCAACTAAAAACTCAAGTCCAAAAACAATTTTTTGTCCAAGTTCAATGCGTAACAACTCCTCAAGAGACACCTTTTTATTCTTTAAGGTGGGGTAGAGGCTTGGCATAAAAAAATAATACACGGTACGGGCGCCCCCCCAGACGATCACGCAAAATCCGACTAGACGAAATAATCCTATCGCGAAATTAACAAATGGTTCGAATGTTTGCATATGTTTTTATATTATTTGAATCCTAGATTTCAAGGTATGTAACAGTTTTGGTGACATGAGGCCATGCTTCGCGCCGACTTTCTGCACGACCGACATGGCGTTTGCGCTGGCGACATACATTGCGTATTTGAAATCTCCTGGTTGACGAAGCAGCCCAGCAATGAAACCGGAACCAAACGCATCACCTGCGCCGGTAGTATCTTGTGCCCGAACTTTCTTGATTTTAGAACGCATCGTTAATGAACCGCTGAATAGCCACGAGCCATGTTCTGCGTCGGTGATGACGCACACTGGAATCTGATGCCGACCACACCGCTCACGGATTACTGAGATATTTGTTGAACCGAACAACACACCAGCCTCTTCGCGATTTAACAGCAACACATCAACATTTTTTAACAAACGATACAATACACGTTGAGGTAATAATAAATCTGCTCGACCGGGGTTCCACGCAATATTAATCCCCCTTTGTTTGCTTTGCATAACAGAAGATGCTATGGATATGTTCCCACCAAGTGATGTTGCGTAAAACCATTTCGCGGAGGTCTCAAGAACAGAATTGCGCAAGGGGCCAAAATTTTGAGCAACTCCGCTGTAAACAAAAATTGTGCGCTCACCATTTTTATTCAAAAAAATCAGGGAGTATTCTGTTTTTTTGTTTTGCGCAACCTGAATATGCGTGGTATCAATTTTTTCACGTTTCAATTCTTCTATAACAAATTGTCCTGAGGGGTCGTCTCCACACCTACTGATCACCGAAGCTGTCCACCCAAAACGCCTAAATGTCGCTGCCGCATTTGTCGCGCCTCCACCAACCTCTAAATAAAAATCTTTTAGAAGAATTTTTGTGCCAAAAGGAAAACACTGTGATTTTCCTCTTGTTGACTTACTATTCGCCATTACCCGAAAAGCAGGACTCGTGATATACGTATCCTGAGAAACAGTGCCAATTGTAACAACGTCATATGTCTTCATACGGGTATTGTACCACAAGTGGCATTTATAATTACAACTCCTCCCAAGATAAAATACTATACTGATCTGTTGTGGGGAAAGATGGCGGCGGCCCAAACGTTAATTCGGAATCAAAATTTAAATTTCTGGTTTGATATCCCGTACCATCTGTATAGGCAAAACCATACCGATGATTTGTCGCTAACGACCCCCATATAGTTACCGTGTCCCGATGAACATACGCGTTACAACCAGCAGGACTCCACGTAGACGAATTCACAACACCATAATACGGACGCCCCACTCTGCCTTTTTGAGCGATGATAGCAGCATCAATGCGGAAAGTGTCCGCGCTATAAAATCCAATATGAAAATCATTTTGAGCAATAAGGCCAATCACATCTGACCCATCATAGGATGTATACAGTAGATCATTATTCACAATAATATTTGCGGATCCCGACACAAGCGGTTCCTCAGCTGCGACTATGGTAATTTTACTTCCATTAATTTGGCCATCTACCCACACATCATCTTCAGCAAAAATTATTCCATTTTCAGGGATCGTTACATGCAGTGAAGAACCAGATTGATAGGTAAATGCGCTTTCATTCTGGATTGACCACATCTCATCGCTCAAGGCATGCCAAAGAAACCATATACGATATCTGCATGTAGCCTGCGATGTAACTTTTGTTATATCAACGGTATTATCGGTTTTTAGAACGATGTGATACCCATCAGCACCCGATGAAGGAAGATAAATACCTCCGGTATTTGCTTTGGTCTTCAAGCTGGCAAGGTCCGCGGTGATACCGTTAAAATCAGCTGCGGGCACAGGAAATTCCTTCCCTGCCAAGAACACAGTGCTTTCGTTCGACTCTGTTGTATACACACCATCCTCTACATGATGTGTATCCGGATCCGTAAATGTTTCTTTTGCGGAAGAGACTACATTATGCGCGACGCCATCAAAACGAATACCATCATTTGAATGAATAGGGCCAAATATTTCGGTGCCTGCGCCAAACCGCATAAAATCATTCGCGATGACTGCGTACGTCGCAAAAGACGGAATACCAAGTTGAGCCGAAATTGTTCGTTTCAATAGCGGGTGGTTCGTTGTCCACCCAGTTGATTGAATTATAACAATCGTGGAGCCTGGCGCAGGTGGAACGACATCAATTGTATAGGAACCAATTACTTCACCAAGCGCATTTTTGTATTCATGCTCACCTATATCACTGATAAAATCGTCCGGAACGTGAGCTAAATGCCATCGATAATATTCAACACCTGCTTCGGCTATTTCAAAAGTGATTTGTTTATCAGCCTGTTGTGCTGCAAGCCGCGATTGACTTGAGACAAGCGCGAAAGCCCCGAGCGCAATCATAACAAGCATGCTGGTTAATACTAATAATAGTATCAAAATATTTCCGTGCGTAGCGCAACATCGCTTTTTAATCATTGGAATAAATTTTTAAATTTCTTGGGGTAACCTGAAATGTTAGCTCTGATGGTGGCGGAAGATCATTTATATCCTTATCAACTAAAAAATGGATTTGAACCAAATGAATGTCGGTCGGATTCACCGGAAATGTAAGGGTATTTTCGGAGCCTGTATATTTTTCATCATAAAATGAAAAAAGGTCGCCATCAAGATGAACGTAACTAGCGATTGTGTCTATTGCCTCAGAGCCAACGGGGTAAGTTGCTGGAGTGCCCGTGGGGTCGATAATACCTTTTTTTAATTCATTGTTTTGTAAAAACAGTCGCACACGTTCCCTGTTGTCATCCGCATCAACATTTGCATAAAAAATAAATTCCGTGGCTGTTGCAGACTCTATTGCGAACGATCCATTATCTGAATTTTGCATTTCTCGAATTGCGCTTTGGACTGGTTGCATAGACGCCCGAATATTGCTTTGTGCGTCTGCCTGCTCCTTCACTAGACGCCATGTGCGCAAAGAAGAAGACGTATAAGTGCCGACCCCAACAACAACAACGCCCAATAAAGCAATCGAAATTAACAATTCTATGAGTGTAAATCCGCGTTGATGCATAATTATGGAAGTGGCGTTAATGAAATAGTGTCAACAGTCGTAGACTGTACATCTACAGTACTACTATATGTCTCATAAACCGATTGCGTAATATCGATCGTATACGTTTCGTTGGACAAATCATCAAAAAACACTTGCCCTGGGGGAGTGCATGTTGATGTGTATCCAATAGCAATATGTGAAAGGATTGGTGTATGCGAAACATCTTCGGTCCGCAGGTAGGCTTTATACCGGACATAACGGTCGCCATCATGAACGCTGGCTACCTGGGTATTTGGCGTTGTGTAATATGTTTGATCTGTCCCATCGGGTCCCACAAAATCCCATGTGGTATTATCGATATTAGATGCTATTTGTATACGTATAGAATCGGCACCGACTTCGGAAATCTGAAAACTGGGGTCCCAGTCAATCGTAGAAAATTCCCCTGCTGCGCCTATATCATATGTTGATGATTCAAGAGTACCTGATGCTTCAAATTGAACTGTGGTCGCTTGCACCTGGACTTCTTCGACAACGGGAGTTTTGTTGCTATTGCCTGTCGAGAGTATAATCTTAAAACGCAAATCATTCCCCGGGGCACTAAAAGTATGCAAATCGCCCGGCGTGACTTCTTCAAATGATACGCCGTCAGCCGCAAGGTAATAGGTAATGGATTCACCGAACGTCTGATCTGTCGCCGTCAGCGTTGCCGAGGTAATAAGTTCGGGTTCACTATTAAGCCTTACTGATTGGCCAATCGCTGACGGAATATATGAACCACCTTGCTTGGGAAGCTGCAATTGCCCTATGCCAGTATTCCAATCTGCTGTCGTTGTTGCGCTATCCAGATTTGCTGTACCGGTAAATGATTCTAAAAATGAATTTGCAATTTGTGTTGACGCAAGCATAAGCTGACCCGTTGTTACGCTTCCATCAACAGATCCATCGTCACTTGAATACTGATCAGGATTGATGAATGCCGTCTGCCCTGATCCGCCAGACCAATCACTTTGTTCTAAGTATCCTTGGCCAGTAACCAATGTTCTATCATAGCCGCTTGCGGTTAAATGGACTTGGGCGCCGGTAATTGGCGTATCCGTACCTGAATCTACTACCGTCAAAAAAAGCGTATGTGGTTGGTGGGGATATAAAATGATGGATAGATTTGTATATACGCCCGGTAGCAAATTAAGCGCGTTAGGAGGTGTAAATCCGGCAATATCATGACCTGGTGTATTTAGGCTTAATTGATAGGAATCCCATTCTAAATCTGGAATAACTAAGTTTCCATTTTCATCAGTTTGCTGGGCAACATTATATTTATATTGCGGAGGGTTTGATCCTTTTATTTTTGTTCCGCGAACCTGAAACGGAATATTCCCAAGCGGACTACATGTTTCATCAACAGTCGCAATATCAAGCGTGCTTAACACATCGATTGAAAAACTCACCTCAGTCACTTCTTGTGCAATAATTGACACATCAGGCTTTTCAGGATTCGGGTTCTGAGGTGTTACTGGATTAGTGGTATCGGTGCTATACCCCTCCTTTGAAATAACAATATGATAACTTTCTAACGCGGGCGGCAAAGAAAGCAATTGCAGCCGTCCTTCGATATCAGTGGTGTTCTGGATTGAAATTGTCGGATCAAGCGTATCGTTTGTTACCGTAACATCGGCAAGTGGGACGGGGTTACCAGAAGCATTAAAAACAGTTATAAAAAGTGATCCGGAATCTGTTGCCGTTTCTACGCCTCGCGGCGCATACCGTGACGTCAAGACAACGCCGTGTTGAGCGCCTTCCCAAAGTACTTTTACCTCCACCCGCTTAAAATCGGTCGGCACCGTATCTACAGGCTTATCCTGAATCGTGCCAAGCGCATCACCGTCGAACGGATCATCAATATAATCAACTTTTACGGTCACGCTAAACTGGACTGTGGATCGAATAATTGTTTGCGTCGATAGTATTGTGCCTTGCGGCCAACCAGTGGTCGTACCGATATCATCATATGGCATATTGCGAATTCGTTCTTGTATCTCGCTTGCAACTGTTGTGGCAATAAGCTTATTTTTTGCTTGTGTAACACCACGGTACGCGGCCGAAAAAGTATTCAGCATGACGAGTATAACTACCGAAAGTATTGCGAGTGCTAGAAGAAGCTCAATTAGTGTATAGCCCTTTGGTCTTTTTTCTTGTTGTGCCATTTAAAGAAGTTATAAAGAAATGTAATCTACGCTTTACCGCTTGAACCGAATAAAATAATTTTTTCTTTCACCACTGCCTTTACCGCATCTTTTGCCGGACCAAGAATCCCACGTGGATCATAGACGGATGCGTGATCAGAAAGATTATGTCGAAGACTTTCTGAAAATACATACCGCAATTCAGAACCTACGATTACTTTTGCCACACCAGACCTAATACTTGTAATAATATCGCGGTCTGGCACTTTTGGGCAACTACGAAGCACAAGCGGTACTCCGTCGATATCACGCCGAACTGCACGTAACGTATCAATGTTCACACGTGCCACTGCGTTATTTTTATACATAATACCTATTGCGGGCGCAAAAAAATCAACACCAGTAAGTTCCACAAAACGCCGAGGATCGTCTGGTCGCGTAAATACTTCTTGAATATCGGTGCTATCATCTTCGTTGTCTCTACCACCAAGCACCCCTTCAACGCTGATAGCATGTGCGTGGCCGAGCGCAACAACTCGTTTTGTTTCTTTGCAGTTTTGTTCAAAAGAAAGAGATGATCCATCACGAGTCAATCCGGTGTATCCCTCAGCCACGCAACGTTCAGCAATATCAAATGAATGCCCTTGATCGAGATGTAATAAAACCGGGATTCTCGCATGCGATGCTAGCGAGAGTACCAATGAAGCTAGTTCATGTAATCCAGCATAATCAATTTCCTTTTCTGATGTTTGCACAATAACAGGAGATTGTAATTCCTCCGCCGCCTCAATAATTGCTTGGGTCGTCTCGAGATTAGACGCATGAAATGCTCCGATCGCCCAATGATCTTTATATGCTTGTTGTAAAAGTTTGTTATCGTTTTTCAGCATTGAGTGCTTGAGTAATGAAATGAATAGTTACGCACGAAAAATATCGTTCGCATATTGATGAGCAAGCTGCGTCAGATAGATAAATTCCTCGTCAGGAGGTCTTTTATTTGAAAAAAGTTCTGACCCAACAACGAGACGTGTTGCGCCGCTCTGCATCGCTTTTTGCATTGTTTCCTCATTTATCCCCCCGTCTGCTTCTATTGCATAGGAAGCGTGTAGTATGTGAAAATCACGCATTTTTTTTAAAACATTAGGAATAAAAGAACGACCCTGATCGCCTGGAGGGTCAATTGATAAAAAAAGGATAGACTGCACAAGGTGTAAATACTGGTCTAGCAACGTCAGAGATGAGGGAGCTAATAACGCGATCATCGGTTCGATGCCCTCATGTTCGATCTGCTGTAGAAGTAATGCTGATGGGTGTGTCTCAGCGTGAATTATAATACGCTTTGGTGAACGTCGAATCCACTGATTAACAATCTCGTCGGATTGTTCTGCCATTATATGAACTTCATACGATAGCCCCCGCAGAAGACTTTCCGGAATATCAACAGATTGCAAAGTTTTGTGGGGAGTAAAAATACCGTCGGTTATATCAACTTGAAGGGTTTGAGCAAACGCCCGAATCTGCGAAATTTGTTCCGTCATACGGATTTCATCCATTGGAACGATCGCTGGAATAATTTCTACATTCATGATGAAATTCTATCGATAAGATGAACGCGTTTGCTGTGGCGTGATGCGTGTGAAAACTTTGTCTTTAAAAAAATTGTTACTAATTTTTTTGCTTCTTGATTTGTAATAATGCGCGCACCAAGAACAAGCACATTAACATCGTCTTCTTGACGGGCTCGGCGTACAACAGGTGAAGACTCAGCGTGCACCGCACGGATTCCTGCAACACGATTAGCGGTGATCGCCATACCAACCCCAGATCCACAAATAAAAATACCTTTTGCGTTTTTTGTGTCCTTCACAGCTTGCGCGCCAGCATACGCAAAAATCGGGTAATCATCTTTTTTATTTTTGGTCGTTGCTCCAACATCAATAACCACTACGTCGGACTTTGCGCCGAGCCAATTAATTAATTTTTGTTTCAATACAAACCCCGCATGGTCACAGGCAAATATAATTGTCATGATGGTTGATCTAAAAGTTTATCAATTACCTTTACAAATATGTCAAATGGAATTGCGCCCGGTACGCGACTACCGTTTATAAAAAATGTTGGTGTGCCAGTAACCCCGAGATCTAATCCATCTAAATAATCCTGCTCAACTTCATCACTTGTTGTTTTTTGACTATAACACGAGGTAAAAGATTGAATGTCCAACCCAATTCGTTGCGCCAGCGAGGCATATAATTCATCTGAGAGGCTATCTTGAAATTGATACAGCCGATCATGATACAACCAAAATTTTTCATTTCCCTGTTCATATGCACACGTGGCTGCGATTGCGGCATTAAACGCGTTCGGATGTGACGTTACGACAGGAAAATCACGAAATTGAAAAAAAATTTGATTTCCATACCGTGTTTGTAACTGTTTAATAACTGTCAGTTCTTGGTTACAAAATGGACACTCAAAATCACCAAATTCAACAATGCGTACTTTTGCTTCGCGAGATCCAAAAAAGGGGTCATCCTGCGTTTCAAGATTTGCGCCTGAATCCAAGGAACCTAAACCGGAGGAATCAATGGAAAGATCATGTACATACGCATCTGAAATTGAAGCAATAACATCATCAGTTGAAGTTTGTGTGCCTTTGTATATTATGACCGCAATATACGTAAAACTGCCGAGCACCGCTATCACGAGGGCATACAAAAAAATATTGTGTTTTGGTCTAGTAAATTGCTCTTGATACTCATCCATTACTGAACGCGATAAATAGTAATGTGTTTTAAGGCTTTCTGTGCGAGTGCTTCTCGATCGCCTAAACTCGAATACATGGTGATAAGTTTTTCTCCTTTTTTGACCCGATCGCCAATCCTTTTATGTAAATAGATGCCTGCTTGCTTGTCATATGGCGCGCCAAGTATCCGCGCAATCTCATCAATTGAACGATTATTAATGAACGTGATAACGCCGGTGCGTCGAGCGTGAACCCGTATACGACGCGCAGACTTAATTATATCCTCAGAATCAACTTCGGGATTTCCACCTTGAAGGCCAATAATTTGTCGCATTTTCTTTTCCGCCATTCCTAGTCGAAGCGCCTGTTGTGCGAGCTCTCTGCCTTTGCCCTTTTTTGCTTTTCCAATGAGCTCAAGCAAAATACCAGCTAAGCGGATTGCTTTGCGTTCCAAATCTATCGGGCGCCACGATTTTTGCTGTAATACCAAAAGCACATCTCGCGCTTCAAGTGCGGGACCAACTCCACGGCCAATAGGCTCACGCGCAGGAATCATCTGCACGTTAAGTTTTATATGAAAACGTTTCGCTACATATTCAAATGTTTTTTTTATTTTCCTTGCAGTGGCAATGTCTGAAATTTTTGTTGTCGGCCCATACGGCATATCTATAACTAAATGCGTAACACCCATGGCAACTTTTTTTGCCATAATTGAAACAACCATTTTTGAATACGGTTCCAATGATAATGGATGGGAAATATGAATGATTTTGTCATCAGCGGGCGCTAGACTGACACTCCCACCCCACACCAGACATCCATGACTTTTACGGACGATTTCTTTAATTTTTTTTGTTGAAAAACTTACTTGAGCCAGAATCTCCATTGTGTCTGCTGTGCCAGACGGGGATGTAATCGCGCGTGAAGAGGTTTTTGGAATCGTAATACCAAGACTAGCGATAATCGGGATCACAATCATTGTCGTACGGTTGCCAGCAAGCCCCCCAACTGAATGTTTGTCTGCTGTTACGTTTCCAGGAAACTTCAACTCTTCGCCTGTCGCAGCCATTGCTTTAGTTAAAAAATATAACTCCTCATTTGAATATGAACGCATAAAACCCGATGCGACAAAATACGTCATCTCGGTAGTCCCGATGTTATTATTTACGATGTCGTAAATAATTGAATAAATTTCTTGATAGGTTAACCGCTGTCCGATCAATTTTTTTCGAATTGCTTTTACGGATTCCGGACGAGCCATTTCCTTTACTTGGACAACATGATGATCGTCAAGAGATTTCTTCTGCCACACCTCTTTAAAAAGCCCTATCTCACCACGTTTTACCTTGTGACGAGAAAAATTTGCTGAGGCAACGACACGATTACCATCCCATCGCACCTCAACCTTGTCGCCCGGCTGAATATCTAGAAGTTTGCCTTCATCCTCTTGAAACACAACAATAAGCTCGCGACCCCCTGTTGAGTAATCTAGTTTTTTTGCATGTAGGAAAAACGGCATACGTACATGTCAGTATACCATTTTTCCTGACGTAGGCGGAAGACTACGTATTGCAACCGCAGTCGCATTCCGTCACGCATCCACACTGTCCATCGCATGGACAGTGCTCGTCAGCGCACATACAACCCGTTCCGTTGCAGGCGCATTCTCCTTCAGACATAGAGCGTGGTGTTAGTCTGTAAGACCTTTACGTAACGCATAAATTGGAAGGGTGGCGCACTTTTGACGAGAAGGATTCAGATTTTCACCAACCACTTTCAGGATATCACTCTCCTGAATCCGCGCAATCTCATACTTTGTCTTACCCCGCACCATTTCCGATAGGAGTGACGCTGAGGCTTGTGAAAGTGCGCAACCTTCACCAGCCCAGCGCACATCGACTACGTTGCCCTCAGCGTCGTATTTTATATAAAAATCAATTGTATCGCCACATACGGTATTATCTTCGTGCCCGTGAACATCAGCATCTGATAATTTACCCACATTCCTCGGATGTTTATAGTGATCAATGATTACTTCTCGATATATATCCGACATATTACGCAAATAATAATTTTGCTTTTTCTACGCTTTCTAATAATGCGTCAGCTTCTTCTTTTGTGTTATATAAATAAAAACTTGCTCTAGTAACGGCTGGCATGTTATACGCCGTTAGTAACGGCTGTGCACACATATGTCCCGCACGGATTGCGATACCATCCTCATCAAGGATACTCGCGACGTCGTGCGGATGAATACCATCAAGCCAAAAAGAAAAAATAGCAGCTCGGTCATCGTTCGATTCATGAATACCCAACACCTGGACCCCATCAATTGCGTTGAGCTTTGGCAACACATACCGTGAAAGCTCTTGTTCGTGTTCCCATATCTCTTGCATACCAATTTTTGAAAGATAGTCTATCGCCGCGCCTAACCCTACAACACCAGAAATATTTGGGGTCCCTGCTTCAAATTTCCAAGGAATATCATTCCATGTTGTTCCTTCGGTTGATACTGTTTTTATCATATCGCCGCCCCCCAAAACCGGCTCGATGGATTCTAATAATTCCCGACGTGCCCACAAAACCCCGACCCCAGACGGGCCAAGCATTTTATGGGATGAAAACGCATAAAAATCCGCATCAAGTTTTTGGACATCTACCGGCATATGCGGTACCGCTTGGCAGCCATCCACCAAAATCTTTGCACTAACTTCATGAGCTTTGATGGCAAGCACTTTAACAGGATTCACGGTACCCAATAAATTAGAGATATGCCCTACACACACAAGCTTGGTTTTTGGCGTAATCAGGTGCGTGAATGCATCAATATCTAAAATACCTGCCTCTGTAAACACGGGAGCAAAGCGCACAACTACACCCCGCTCTTTGGCAAGCATTTGCCAGGGAACAATATTTGAGTGATGTTCCATGATCGTTGTCACAATTTCATCACCCTTCTGGAGCTGTTGGCGAGCCCACGAAAGAGCAACAAGATTCATGCTCTCGGTTGCATTCCGCGTGAAAATTATTTCATCCGAACTTTTTGCATTTATAAAATCTGCAACCTTCTGCCTCGATGCTTCATATTTTGCTGTTGCCTCTTCTGAAAGCGTATGAATGCCACGATGAACATTCGCATTATGCGTTGACTGAAATGTGCTCATCGCATCTATCACTGCTTGGGGTTTTTGACTAGTCGCTCCATTATCAAGGTATACCAAAGGTTTTCCGTGAATAGAACGAGAAAGAATGGGAAAATCATTCTTGAGCACAAATGAATCAATCATGGTAGAAGTATATCGTAAACCATAAAGTGGGGCAATTAGTTTGAATCGATCTTTCCAAGAAATCCATTAATTATCATCTTACGGGATTGCGCCCGATCAAGACCGCGTGATTGTAAATAAAACATCTGGTCCTCGTTGAGATGACTTGTTGTTGATCCGTGCGACGCGCGAACGTCGTTCGCTTCTATTTCAAGAGTAGGCAGAGATTCAGCAATCGCATCATCAAGAAGTAATATGTCATCACGAAAATATGAATCTGTTTTTTGTGCTTGTGGATTCACCTTAATAAGTCCAGAAAAAAGACCTTTTGATTTCTGTTCAAATACCCCTCGAATGGCAATAGTGCCTTTTGTGTCAGTATTTTCATGATGCATAACGACAGACATACTCTGATGTGCGTCGTCAGTACCATGAAACATGGCAGATACATAAGAACTGCTCCCACAACCCTGAAGATCATATTGCATCACAAGAGCAATACGTTTTCCATCTTCTATATCAACATGGCAGTCAATATGTGCATTCTCATGGCACACGACATGGACGTACGCCAATGCGTTCGCAAGCCCCAGCTTGTGACTCAAGAAAAGTGACGCCGAAACGCCTGACTTCACCGAAACCGTCAATGTCAACTCTTCTTCGAGTAATATTACATTCTGGACGCCTGATGAAGCGTACGCTAAAGAAAGATTGCGTTTTTGCAGCTTTGGTAGTGAACGAAGTGGATTTTTTTTCGGCTGGGGAGAATAAATATTTACCATGTCATTATTTGAAAAACTATCCAACACTTCCTTCCATTTCAAGCTGGATCAAACGATTCAATTCAAGTACATATTCAAGCGGAAGCTCTTTTGCGATTGGCTCTATGAAACCCTGGACAATCATGCTTCGTGCTTCTCGTTCTTTAATACCGCGTGACATGAAATAAAACAACTGCTCTTCGCCTATCTTTCCAACTGATGCTTCGTGCGATACTGACGTTTGCGCTTCACGAATATCCATAGTCGGATACGTATCAGAACGCGAATACTCATCCAAGAGCAGCGCGTCACACACAACCGAGGATTTGCATCCTGTCATCCCTTTCGGAACCGACACAAGTCCGCGATAACTTGTACGCCCAGATTCTTTTGAAATAGATTTTGAAACAATGCTCGATGTCGTATCCGGAGCGCCATGCACGGCTTTCGCGCCGGCGTCCTGATGTTGACCTGTCCCAGCAAAGGCAATTGATAATATATCGCCCTTTGCGCCGCGACCGAGCAAATACACGCTCGGGTATTTCATGGTGAGCTTCGAGCCGAGATTTCCATCAACCCACTCCATTGTGGCGTCTTCATAGACAAACGCGCGTTTCGTCACAAGATTGTACACATTTTTTGACCAGTTCTGAACTGTTGTATATCGAACACGCGCTCCTTTTTTTACAACAATTTCAACGACGGCCGAATGAAGAGAATCAGCTGTGTAAATAGGAGCTGTACACCCTTCAACATAGTGGACAAAACTCCCCTCGTCGGCAATAATAAGCGTTCGCTCGAACTGCCCCACTCGCTCAGCATTAATGCGAAAATATGCCTGCAATGGGATATCTACCTGAACGCCTTTCGGAATATAGACAAAGCTGCCTCCGCTCCAAGCGGCGGTATTGAGTGCAGAAAATTTATTATCACCCGCTGGAACAACGGTCCCGAAATATTGCTGTACTAATTCCGGATACTGCTTTAAGCCCGTATCCATATCTTCAAAAATTACTCCTTGCTTCTGTAATCGTTCGCGTAAAGAATGATAGACCGCCTCGGAGTCATATTGGGCCATAACGCCTGCGATGTGTTTTTGTTCTGCCTCTGGAATTCCAATCTTTTCATATGTATCACGGATGTCTGCCGGCACGTCATCCCAATTTGTGGCACGCTTGTCGGTCGGACGCAAATAATATCGAATCGAATCGAAATCGATGTCTTGTAGATTCCCACCCCACTGTGGGGATTGTTTTTTTTGAAAAATTGAAAAACCACGCAATCGCTGAGCCAGCATCCATGTTGGCTCTGATTTATAATGAGATATTTCTTCAATGAGTTGTTTTGAAATCCCCGGACGTGCCATGTGTTGGTACGCGATCGGATTTGCTGCCGTTGTTTCTTGTTGAAACTGAAGCGTATCTTTCATGGCTACGTGTTATTTGAAGGCTGGAAAGATTCGTAGCCGTGTTCTTCTATTTGTTGCGCGAGCGACGCATCACCACTTTGGACAATTTTTCCTTTTATGAGGATGTGCACAACATCTGGAATCACAAAACGTAAGATGCGTGAATAATGTGTAATAAGTAATACGCCGATGCCTTGATCTTTTGCGCGCGTAATCGTGTGTGCAATATTTTTAATAGCATCAACATCCAAGCCTGAATCCGTTTCATCTAAGATAGCGTACTTGGGTTGCAATAGCGCGAGCTGAAGCATTTCGAGGCGTTTGCGTTCTCCGCCGGAAAAACCATCATTCAAACTTCGATTAGCAAACGATGGGTCAAATTGCATACGTTCCATTTCTTTTTTAAGCTGGGCGGAAAAAACGATCGGATCAACCTGCGTTCTGCGCAACGCGTTGTATGCTGTTCGTAGAAATTGGCGAACTGGGACTCCCGCAACTTCGACTGGATTTTGAAAAGATAAAAATAATCCCGCGCGAGCTCGTTCGTCCGGGGAAAGAGATGCAACTTCAGATCCATCGACAGTAACTGAACCGTCTGTGATACTGTACCTCGGATGTCCAGATATGGCATTTGCAAACGTCGACTTGCCAGACCCGTTTGGACCCATAACCGCGTGAACTGTTTTTGCGGCAACATTCAAGGATACCCCATGAAGTATCTGTTTCCCCTCCACAGCAACACGTAGATTCAATACTGAAAGTGACATAACAATTTAAGCTATAAAATCTGCAAGCGTATACTCCCCAACGACCGCGAGCATTTCTTGATTCATTGAATTCCATTTCGACTTTGCGGAACAAATAGACTCTCGAGGACAACTCGTTCCATGCACAATGCATTTCGTTGCATTCACACCCTCTTCAAATACGCGCAAAATATCCAAAGCTGATATATCTTTTGGATTTCGGGAAAGTGTATACCCACCCGTAACTCCTTCTTTGCTCTCGATAAATCCCGCATTTTTTAACTCGCCGGCTATTCGGCTAATGTATCGGTACGGCAAATGTTTGTCTTTCGCAATCTTTCCTAATGACGTAAAACCCTGGTTGCGCGCAAGCTCAATCAGAATAATAACCGCATAATCGGATTTAGTTGAAAATACTACCATAGAAGTAGAAGTTCTATTAATGATAAATTAGACCTCATATCTTGGGGTCCCTCCTAATTTAGGCCTCAGGCCAGATCTGTTTTCCGTTTTCGTCCTTCAAAATAATTGCGTTCGTAGGGCATGAACGCGCAGAATCGATAAGTGTTTGCTCATCTACCGCGTCTTTATCCTTAATGATTGCTTTGTTTTCTTCGTCGAGCTCGAACACTTCAGGAGCAACCGCGATGCAGCTTGCCGCTCCAATGCATAATTCTCGGTCGACAATTACTTCTTTAATCGCCATGTGATCTAACAGTTAATTATCTTACAGTACTCTTACTATAGTAAATAAATGTGAAAACGTCAAACTCTGCTGGATAAAAACATCTGATTTTACTATACTGACAGTGAAATAATCATTTAATGTAGGCATTTTATGAAAAAGATCATTTCGATGAGCTCGATAACCATTCTAGGTCTTTTCCTCTTGTTTGCGCCAAACGCTTCATTGGCGGCGCAATATATTGGTCAAGAAAATTACATCATACCTGAAGATAAAACCATTGAAGAAAACATATATGCTGGTGGTTCAACTATCATGGTAAATGGAACTGCTGCAAAAGATGTTATCGCGGGAGGCAACACAATCGAGGTTAGTGGGATCATCAAAGATGACGCCATTTTCGCCGGCGGAGCGATCACGGTGACAGGGACTATCGAGGACGATTTGCGTATCGCGGGTGGTACTTTTGTCTTTTCAGGAACCGTCCTCGGAGACATTAATGTAGCAAGCGGCACAGTCACTTTTAGTAAAGATGCGCTCGTACAAGGCGACGTAACCATTGCGGCAGGGACCGCAACAATAAATGGCAACATCGAAGGCGGTTTAGAAATAGCGGGGGGGCAAATTACGCTTTCAGGCACTGTACAAAAAAATGTTGAGGCTCGCGTTGGAATGTTGACTATAACCGACAGCGCAATTATTAATGGTGACCTTAATTATGAAAGCGAACACGTGGCTTTAATAGCACAAGGCGCTCAAATTGAAGGAGCAACTCACTTCAATCAACATCAGGTTTCACGGATGAACTCATATTTCGGTGTTGCTGGAATTGGAATTGCCGGTTTTATCTTCAGTCTAATCGGGAGCCTTATCGCCGCATTAGCCCTTGTCCTCCTCTTTAAATCATTCAGTGCTCACGTAGTAAAAGAAGGAATAACTTCTTATTGGCGCATGACTTTTATCGGACTGATTCTCGGAATTGTGATGCCTGTTCTTTCCATTCTATTAATGGTAACTGTCGCCGGAATCCCGATTGGTGTTATGTTGTTTGTCATATACATCACAATCATGATTTTTGGCGGACTCTACGCAGGGATGTTGCTTGGCGCGTTTGTCATGAAATGGATACGCAAACAGCAGGAAATTCAAATTGATTGGCGGGTTCCTGTTTTGGGTATCATACTTATGAACGCAATTGCTATTGTCCCCGTTATAGGATGGATTATTGTCTTTCTTTTCTTTCTTGCTGGGGTCGGCGCATTTGCAAAAACATTCTACACGCTACTGGCAGATAAACACTAAACAAGAAAAAACTCCCGATCAGGTTCGGGGGTTTTTTGTTAATCTCATTCTCGGGAAAAAACTCGGTGTGGTTGCCCGATACAGCCGCCACTCATCACCAAACTGCTGATCCATCAACTTTTCTTCGTACTGAATAAGGTAGTGCGCCAAGTAAAACGTAATGATCATAGCTGGGATTGCTAGCCACGTATTGAAAGCAAACAAAACCGCAAGCCAGCCAAAAAAAATCTCAGCGGTATAAAGTGGATTTCGGACGTATTTATATGGGCCTGACTTCATAATGGAAAGTCCAATTTTGCGACCCAAACTTTTCAGTGACCATAACGCAATAATTGCCCAACAACCGAGCATATAGAACGCAAGTGTTAAATGTGCGCCTTCAGGCAAACCAAGTGATGCCCATGCATAATCAACCCGGATAAAATACACCAACACCGCCATAGAAAGCATTGTTAGATGAATGCGGGGACTAGACCCAAAAATTCTGTCAAAAAGTTGCATATGTTTATTGTGTTTTTTTCTTTCGCCAGAGACGATGTTCGATATACACAATTCGCCACCAGACGACTCCGAGCCAATACCCAAACAGGATACCGCCAGTCGCAAGCAAACAGGTCAGCCAGATAGGCAGCGCGTCCAAACCTACCCCAAACAGAGAGTGCCAATGCGGAACCCCTGATGAAAGCTGCAAATAAATGCTTTCAATGGCGATGTGAAGTAAAAGGCTCAACAGAAACCCAAGAAACGTCGCTGCAATATAATAAATTATTTTTTTCACCTGCATGACTCTAGTATATCAGAAGTCTTGACATACAAAAATAGAGTTGGTATTCTCATCTGAATCTCTGTTCTTTTACATACCGTTGCAAAAACAGTTTTTGCATCGGATAACCTCAACTCTCAGCAAAGGAGTAATTTATGAGCGACCAAATGCGCGCGCTCGTCGTGGTGGCACTATTTGTAGTTGCCGCAATCCTGGATCATTTCTTGCCGGGATCAAAAGACGTCGTTACGGCGGCACTTGACCCGTCAGAAGTAGTCGTCGGTGTCGCAATTATCAGTGGCATCGCCTACTGGATCCTGGGCGACGGCACGACGAAGAAGATAGAACCTCCAAAAAAATAACACGGAGTACAACCAGCCATAGGACGGCATTCTCTTTATCCTCTATAAAGAAAGGATACTGCTTTGAGAACAAATAACGAAGCAGAGAGAATCGCACGCGAGACTTTGACCTGCATGCTTGGCAGGCCTCTCCCTGAAGGGTTCCCCATACTGATTGGTGATGATCCGGAATTTTCCTCCATGGCCGCTCAGTTTGACGAGAACAAAATACTGACGGGGTTATATATTCCCACGCCATATGCTACAAACCTTTCAGAACGGGGTTTGCGCGCTGGCACCACGCACGAATATGCCAATTTCTTTTTTCAGGACTCAAGGGACTTTGAGAGTAACCTCTCTGAGGAGCTCAAACCAACCCTTCCCCTGATCAGTCTGAAAAGAAAAATGGACGTCGACGAAACTGCAATCAACTTTCTCAAAAAAAGAGAACTTGACTCAGGGGGGTTGATTGACTGGCTCGAGTTTATGCTCGCCGACAAACGTGCACATGACGTATCCACATTAAGCGTCATTGCGATCCAGGTGAGAATACAACACGCACAACTCATACTTTCCGGCGAAATTCAAAAAGCCGAATGCATGAGGAAAGATCTCAACGCTCTTTCCCTCTGTACCCACCAAAAGACCCCCTCACCACACATCCTGTAGGTGAGGGGATTTTTTACTTTTATGAAGCCTTACATTGCATCTTCGTAATTCCACAAAATAGTATCGCTATCTTGCACGAGATAACTCGACGCGCCCTCTGTGGCAGTCTCACCATTAATGTAATAAATCCAATACTTGTTATCGGTCGTATCAACGCCAACACCGCTGATACTATCAACAATGGACCCAAAATCGTATTCCGTTGTAGAAATATCAATACCTTGTTCTTCGCCTACTAGTAACAATACCTCAAGAGCACTACTACCAGATGCGACGGTTTGATTATAAGACGCCTCGGCTGATCCGTTATTTATGGTGGTTGTGACGCCTACTGTTTGAGGAGCTTGCTGATTTGTATTGTTTGATTCGGCAATACTTGCATCATGCGGACTGCGAGCAGAAACAATAAAAATAATTGCAAACGCTGCGAGTAAGACGAAAAGAATACGTAATACATTTTTCATACTTTTCAGGTTACAAATAAAATCACCCCCTGCTTGCGATTGCAGCTGGCTCGACCTGAAAAAGTAATGACTTTTTCCATAAGACCGCTTTTTTCGCGAAGCGACGACCCCCAAGACATCTATCTTGTTCGAGTCCTCTATCCTCATAATCGACCTGGCTTTCCGCAGTATGCGGATTACAGTTGCGCGACAGCACCGGATTTTCACCGGTTTCCATTATGAGGCAGCATGTTAAGGTTTAATAAATATAGCATAGGCAACCCGAGACGGTCAAGGATTTTTTTGTTAAACTGTGAGGCAGTATGAAACAACGCGTTTCCGCGCAACAAATTATAGCATTCCACAAAAAAATCTTTCAATTTTATCGCTTACACGGCAGACATAATTTGCCATTTCGAAAAACCAAAAACCCGTATCACATTGCTGTATCTGAAATAATGCTGCAGCAAACGCAAGTGCCCCGTGTCATTCCAAAATATCGTGCATGGATCCACACATTCCCCAGCTGGCTTGCTCTTTCACGAGCATCACAACAAAACGTTCTAGCGCGCTGGTCAGGCCTTGGATACAACCGTCGCGCGTTGTACCTGAGGGCTGCAGCACAAGAAATTGTTAGTCACTATAAAGGGAAAACTCCTGAAAGCATAGAGACGATTGCGTCGCTGCCTGGATTCGGGCCATACTCGTCACGAGCTGTGCTAATTTTTGCGTTTAATAAAAATCTCGTAACGATAGATACAAATATCAGACGAGTGCTTATTCATGAACTTAACCTATCCCCTCGCACGCCACTGAAAGAGATCTGGGAAATCGCGGCGTTGGCGCTTCCGAAAGGAAAATCGCGAGATTGGCATAATGCGCTCATGGACTATGCAACGCTCGCGCTTCCAAAAACTCCAGACATTAAACCACTCAGCAAACAAACTCGCTTTAAAGGTTCTCTACGCGAAATCCGAGGAGAAATTATCCGTTCGCTTCTTTCAAAAAAATTTACTACGGTAAAAACAATTTCAAAAAAAATGAAGCGCGCTAAAAAGGATGTGTCCAGAGCAGCTCAGGGTTTAAAAAAAGAGCACATAGTACATCTTTCGGGAGTTCGTATTTCGCTACAAAAGCATGATTGACAAAATAATGTGACTTGATAGGCTTATCTCATTCAGTTACGTAATTAACTGATTTGCTCATGAGAGACACAAGAGCGCTACGCATTGGGTTACCATGAAATGTACGCCACGCTTAAGACATCCGGGATTGACGTCCCGGATTATTTAACTGTCGAACAACATAGACGATACTCTTTTAAACACACACTCCCATCTAAGGGTTCAATTCTTTTCTTTGTAGATAACCCACGCGATTTAATTTATCGGATCGCTGAAAATTTATGCGACGCGGTCATTACCGGAAGTGATTATGTGCGTGATTGGAAAATTTTTCAAAAAGCACAAACACACCTGCCAAAAAAATGGCAGGAACTAACTGTGCACAAATTTCTCAAATTTGAAAATATCACCGCATGTACAGGACGGCTCAATTTTTTAGTACATGAATCATGCGGGATTCCAACCCTTGATGAATTTTTTTATCAAACTCAAAATCCAGTTTGTTTTACAGAATTTCCCTACCTTGCCTCAAGAAAAATTCAAAAAAGCCGAGGATATACATCAAAGTATCATTCTGTGCTTCCTCAATTGTTGGCAACGTTTTTCAGTACGCACGGGACCTATGGGGTTCAATTTCCTATAATTTATTCCCATGGGCTCACAGAATCTAAAGCGATTACCAACAAAAATGTAATTATTTATGATATTATGTGCTCAGGCAAAACTTCAAACCTAAATAACTTAAAAAGTATTTATCAGGATCATGAGCTCATCTATGTGGGTTTATTTGGTATAAATAAAACAAACCCAGACAACAATACAGCGCGATTACTCACAGAATTTACTCAACTTCTAAAAGCGGGTATTACTAAAACCGTTTAAAGTTGACCTTCTACTTTTCCGACAATCTTCAACCCAGGAGTGAGGTCTTTATCCCCTTCTTCCCAGCTCGCAGGGCACGCTGTGTGGGGATTATTGCGCACATGATCAAGTGCTCGGAGCTTTCGAACGATTTCTTTTGCTGAACGTCCGATACCATCGGCAACGATTTCGCATGCCTGTAACACACCATCTGGGTCAATGATAAATACTGCTCGATCTGCTAGCCCTGACTCTGGATCACAAATACCAAGCTGACGCGCAAGGTTGCCCGCATGATCTGCTGCCATTGGATACATAACCTCTTTAAGCAACCCTTCGGTTTCTCGCCACGCTTTATGCGTAAAAACGGTATCAGTGCTAACCGCAAGCACTTCGCCATTTACTTTTTTTATTTCGTCATAACGCCGTGCGAGGTCACGAAGTTCAGTCGGACACACAAACGTGAAATCTGCTGGATAGAAAAACACAATAAGCCACTTGCCTGTAAAATCAGTAAGCGACATGCGTTGTTCTTCATCATTCCCAACAACAAAAGTCGAAAGTTCAAAAGATGGAAATTTTTCACCAATTTTCATATGTAAGAAACTAATAATTATGTATGTGTATTATAAAGAAAATAGTCACGCCTTGCAACTAAGGATGAGCTTCGCGCCCCTCTGTAAGTCTTACAATATTTCGTTCTACAATTTGCAAAACGACCACATCGGGCTGCAGTTCATCGATTACTGTTCCATCAAAATACTCCCGTTCAAACGTGGCGTGATTAAATGAAGATGCAAAAAATGGAATTAATTTTTCACCAAACGAATCACGAAACACGAGAATTGTTCGTTCATCCGCGTCGGATGTGGTTGTAGTCCGAATATCGACTCCATTGCGAGTTG
>CAZGDO010000010.1:0-25459 GCA_964524365.1 uncultured Gammaproteobacteria bacterium
TGAACTTGTTCAGGACCACCTTGTCGTCATATCGGACTTAGCACCGGCAAAAACTTATCAGTTTAAGGTTGTGTCCCGCGATAAAGCTGGAAACGAAACAAAATCAAGCGCCTATATCGTATTAACCTCTCGCAAGCGTGATTCGTTCTTGCAGTTGATTGTTACCAACCTCGAACAAACTTTTTCTTGGCTTGGTAATATTGGAGGCGTCTTCGGCGGATAATATGAATTAGTAAGTTAAATATCAAAACATCTCTATTTATGGTATAATATATCGGTAATTTTATTGTTATGCCAAAAACAAAAGCAAATTCTGAAGAAGAAGGGAAATCGCCATCGATTGCTGATTTAGCTGCTCAGATTCCCACGCTAGACCAACCCATTACCTCTAAAAAGCCAATTATTGATGTTAAGAACCTTAATAAAAATTTTGTTGTAGGCAAAAACACCATAAACGTGCTCAAGCAAGTTGATGTGCAGATATTTCCTGAAGAATTTATTGTTATTTTAGGTCCTTCAGGTAGCGGCAAATCCACACTCATGAATTCGATTTTAGGTCTTGAGCCACCGAGCACTGGCAAAGTTATTGTGAAGGGTGCAAACCTTGCTGACAAAAAACCAAACGTATTAACGAAGTTTCGTTTTAAATTTTTTGGCATTGTGTTTCAACGACCCGAATGGATTCGTTCCCTTACGGTTATACAGAATGTTGCTATGCCGCTTGCATTCAATAACGTCCCAAAGGCAGAACGCCATAAACGCGCTATGGAAAAACTTGCAGCAGTAGGTATGGAAGATCATGCAGATTATTACCCAACAGAACTGTCTGGCGGACAGCAACAGAAGGTAACTTTGGCTCGCGCGCTCATTAATGAGCCAGATATTATTGTTGCTGATGAGCCAACAGGTAATCTTGATACTAAGTCAGCGGATCGCGTTATGAACATGTTTAAAGATTTGAATGAAAAACAACACAAGACGGTTTTGATGGTTACGCATAATATTGATTATGTACGATATGCGTCACGAACAATTTATATTCGAGACGGGAAAGTAGTCCACGGGGCAGATCAATTTATGGTCGTTTAAGCAATGAGACTAAGCTATACATTATTTATTTCAGCTACTAACTTACGCAGGCGCGTGTTGCGAAGCGTATTGACGATTGGTGGGATGGCAATCGGCATCGCATTGATTGTATTTCTTATTTCCCTTGGATTTGGTCTTCAGGTGCTTGTACGAAATCAAATCACGAATGTCGAGGCATTATCAATTTTAGATGTCACAAAAGGGGAGTCAACGCTTTTGAAGCTTGATAAAGATGTTGTGAATCAGTTCCAACAAATTGACAACGTCGACAACGTCAGTCCTTCGCTAAGTTTGTCCGGGCAAGTGGTGAATGGTGAATCAGTTACAGACGTAGCAATATATGGTATTAAAGCAGACTTTTTATCTATTGAAGGTGTAAAACCGACGTTTGGAGATTCTTTTAGTGCTTTAGACGCAGCTGAAATTATGATTACCACAACCGCGCTTGACCTTGTTGGTATGGCTGACTTTGAAGGAGCGGTTGGTCAAGAAATCACATTAAAAGTATTGGTGCCAGTGAAGATCGAGGGGTCAGAACAAGAAGATTTAGTTTCTAAAGAAGTGAAAACAAAAATCGCAGGTGTCTTAACCAGTAGTGATGAATTAGCGCTTGCGTATATGCCGATGGACTATTTAATCTCGCTTGGTTTTGAACCAACATACACTCAGGCGAAAGTACAGGTGAGCGGACTTGGTTCAGAGGATTTTTCAGTTGCCAAGGTTCAAGTAACTGACCAGTCAAAACTCCCCGAAGTAAGAAAACAAATTGAAGCAATGGGATACCAAGTTGATTCAGTGGCAGACACGGTTGGTCAAATTGATAAAATTTTTCTTGTTTTTCAAATTGTGGTATCCGGATTTGGTGCAATTGCGATGTTTGTCGCTGCCTTAGGATCTTTGAATACTCTAACGGTTTCTTTGCTTGAGCGCACCAGAGAAATCGGACTTATGAAATCTTTAGGAGCAACTTCTGGAGATATCTATCGTTTATTTCTTGTTGAAGCTATCGTGATCGGTATGACTGGCGGTATCATCGGTTTAGGTCTTGGATATGCAATAGGCGAAGGCGTGAACTATGGCCTAAACATCCTCGCTCACAGATTAGGTGGCGAGTCCGTTGATATTTTTTACACCCCATTTTATTTTGTGCTGGCCATTATAGCAATTATTTTTTTTATTAGTGTTTTCACGGGTTTTTACCCCGCGCGACGTGCTGCGAAAATCAATCCGTTGGATGCACTGCGGTATGAATAATATTTATGTCTAGCAAAAAAAATTTAGGGTATCTGTCGCTGAGAAAACGACGAGTGCTTGGTGAAATTATTCAAGCAACTGAATTGACGACGGCGCACGCATGGGTTTCAATCCACGCGTCTTCAAAAGAACTGCTCATGACGTACGAAAGTAAGGGATTGGTTGCGTCCATAAATGGAAGTGGCGCGCTCTCTCCTGACCACCATCAGTGTACTCTTGCTCGGGAAATTTCACAGTATGTGGCCGCACAAGGTGGTATTATTATTAACGGTGGTCGATCCTCGGGTATTATGGAAGCATCATCTGAAAGTGCTCCAGAAAATTCCATAGGAATTGTATTCTCAGATATTTCAAAAGAAGCAAATAAGTTTGGAAAAAAGAATATTGTTGGCGAACCTCACCCTCGCATAGAGTTGTTAGCAACGGCCGCACCTATTGTTGTGGTATTTCGTGGCGGCCTAGGAACTCTTATGGTTTTAATGCGATCCATTGTACATCTTAATAACGGACGTTTTAATGAAGATCAGCCATCGCAGATGGTTTTTGTGAGTGATTATTGGATTGGGCTATTGACAACTATGATGAATTTGGGTGCTCTTCCTAAAGCATTTATTCAACAACTACATTTTTTTAGTAAATCAGAACAAATAATTAAACTTATTCCAACAACATAATTAAAAATATATATGGATCCAAAAAATAGAAAAGTTGTTATTCTTGTTATCGTAGGCATATTAGTCCTTATGGGAATACTGATTGCGCTTGTGCTCGGAGGTTTATTTGCTGCTGGAGATAAAATAAATACAGACAATACAAATACAAATCAATCGTCCGCTATCAATACAGCAAGTAATAGCAATACAAACGAAGCTGCAAACACAAATTCAACATCGCAAACGTCCGATATTGAAATTGTTTTAGAGGGTCGTGTTTTTACGCAGGGGTATAATACGCCAAGTGAATCATTCGGTATTCTAGCTACTGACGGACGCGAGATTGGTCTCGGAAGCTACGATACCATGCGAGAACAAATCCGTCCGTATATCGGAGACAGCATCTCAGTAACTTTTTCAAATATTTGCAAAAGTTCAATTGACGGTTGCTGTAGAACGTTATTTTCGCTTTGTGGCACGGTAAAATCATGGGAGCCACTTACGACCCAATAAAATATATGCCGAAATCACTCGATGAACTGAAAAAATTAAAAAAACTCGAACCGCTTGTTGTACATAAATTACGAACGCCGCTTACTACAATCCGAATGTATAGCGAGGCATTGCTCACGGATGAACACATCACAGACCCTACCGTAAAAGATTATTTGAAGGAAATTCATGATGCGAGTCTACGTATGGGCGACGTGCTTACAATTTTAGATCCAACCACAGATCAGAATAAATAAACATGCGCATATGACAAAACAGCGTCGCGTATTAATTGTTGAAGATGAGGAACCCGTTAGAAAGATAATAAGGGAAAGTTTAACGAGTGTCGGTATTATGGTTGACGAAGCGGAAAATGGTCAAATTGCGATAGAAAAAGCGCGTACCGCGCATCCAGATGTTGTGATTCTTGATTATCTTATGCCGAAGATGCACGGCATCGAATTCGTCCAACTTCTTCGTCAGGAGTCGTGGGGAAAAAACGTTGCTGTTATCGTGTTAACAAATTTGCCCGATGAACCGCATTTAGTTGAAATGGAAAAACAACGTACTTGCCGTATCCTAAGTAAGGCTCAGGCATCAATGCAAGATATTATTGAGGCCGTGAAGCAGAGTTTGTAAGGCGTTTTACCATATAGGTTTGATCAAGTGAATATCCAAGCTTTTTGTAATATTCACGCACTCCGATGCCGGATATCACCGCGAGTTTTGTAAAACCTGCTTTTTTGGCAGTCTCTTCAGCGCGCTTCATAAGGCGTTTTCCAAATCCGATGTGTTGAACCGCCGAGTTTTTTGCACCGACTGGAATAAGTTTTCCGTACGTGTGTAACTCCCTGACATGCGCAGTATCAGTCCCAAGTACACTTGGGTTTTTTTTCGGTAAAAATAAGCGTACAAAAGCGTAAATAGTCGATCGGTCAGGATTTTCAAAACTAATAAATATTTCCGTACCGCCGCATGATGCATATGCGCGTTCAACTATTTCAATATCTTGTTCAGTTACTTTTTTTGATCGAGCTTCGCGGCACCTAATACATTGACATCGCGCGCCTTGCTGCTGCATTTTTTGTCGCAAGTTTGTAATGAGGTTCCCATCAATAATGTCATTTCCAGGAATATCTCGAATAAGTCTATTTATTCTGACGTAAGGTGGAATTTTCTTTTTGATTTCAATAAGTAATTTGCGGAGTGTTGCATCGTCGTAAGGTTTGTAATCTCCTTTTTTCCACCATTGGTACAACAGCGAACTTTTTACGACAACCGTTGGATAGATTTTCAACATGTCGGGCTGGAATTGTTCGTGGTCGAAGAGCAGGTCGAATGTCCGCAGATCTTTTTTGGGAGTTGCGCCAGGGAGCCCGGGCATAATATGAAAGGTGTATTTGAATCCAAATTGTTTTATGAGTTGTGTTGCATGCGCCATTTGCTCAATTGTTTCATCTCTGTGCACTAAATCAAGCACACCCTGGTCTAAGGATTGAATGCCGATTTGGATATGCGTGCAACCAAGTCTGCGCATGCGCCATAGTTCGTCTTTGGTTACATAGTCGGGCCGTGTTTCAAGAGTTACTCCGATGATTCTGCGTTCTGCCTTCTCGTTTGCGCTCAGCGCTTCATCGAGTGTTTTGCTTTCAAATCCGTTTGCCGCGTCAAAACAACCCTTCATAAAAGATTCCTGATAGTTATGCGGATAGAAGGACCATGTTCCGCCAAGGACAATGAGTTCAATTTTATCGACCGTATGACCGTTTGTGTCTAATTGTTTCATTCGACTTTTTACTTGCCGTATTGGATCGAATTCATTTTTTAATGCTCGTTGCGCTGCCGGTTCTGATGAAAGATAGCTTTTTGGCATACGCGCTTCTGTTGGGCAATAGACACAACGACCAGGGCAGGGGTATGGTTTCATGAGCACAGTGATTGGTGCAACGCCTGAGAGTGTCCGAATTGACCGACGGCGCAATAGCTCAAACAACATTTGATCGCTACTCTTGCCATCATCCTCAAGCAATTGCTTGTACGCTCGAAGCAGGGTAGAATGCGAAACAAGCGGTATCTCGTACTTTGCGGCCAATGATCGTTTGATACTATCAAGATCGTCTGCCGTTTCAGGCCGAAGTGCGATAATCTCACAAATAAGTTGTCTATCAGTTACTTTTTCCATGAATGAATTACGTGCTCAAGGAATAATGCGGGATGTCCGCGATATCTATAATAGTCTGACGTATTTCTCAGATACACGCGGGAGTCTTTGGGAAGAACAGAAATTTTTTCAAGATCTTGTGCGGCCAGGAATGACTGTAGTTGATGCGGGCTGCGGTAACAGTAGGTTACTCCAGTTGTTTCAGGATAAGCACCTAACGTACCTCGGTATCGACAATAGTGCCAAATTATTGGAAAAGGCGCAACAGTACGCACGTAAATTTCCAAACGTAACTTCCCGTTTTTTTGAAGGTTCACTTCTTGGGATCCCATTACCCGACAAGAGCGTTGACATACTTTTCTGCATTGCTTCGTTACACCATATCCCATCACACCCGCTGCAGCTTCAAGCTTTGCGCGAATTCAAGCGCGTGTTGAAGCCCAGTGGCGTTTTATGCATGACAAATTGGTATTTATCAGCGCAAACGAAATATACAACGCTCCAGATAAAACAGCGCATACTCCAGCCTCGTCTCTATGCCGGATTTAGTTTCCGGGATTTTATGATTCCTTGGCGTATGAAAGAAAAAACATATTACCGTTTTTATTACGCGTTTTCGCCACGCATGCTCAAGCAAATGCTTTCTGAAGTGAATTTCAAAAAAGTAAAAAACAGTATTAGTTATGGTGCGCGAGATTGGTCAGGAATGAGGACCAAACGGAATATCATAACTATTGCCTCTACGCGTTAAAACGATTTTTTTCTGTGATACAATACGTTTATGCAAGCAGTCGAAGAAAAACAAACACCAAAACAAGTCCGCTGTCTTACTAAGATCGCCCGATGTTTACGTTCACCGTGGTTTATGATCGTGTGTATGGTTGCTATTTCGGCGTCCATGTTTTTTATACTTATGCCTTCTTACCCAATGCAAAATTGGGATGAAGGAATTCATTCACAAGTAACGCGTGAACTTGTTGAAACGGGCGATTGGTGGACTCTTCATTATCAAGGTGAATTCTATTTTAGAAAACCACCATTAAAAATGTGGTTAACTGCGCCCCTCGTACAATTGTTCGGCGACAAGGTATGGGTGTATCGTTTTTGGTCTTCGTTTGCTGGCGTTGCAAGTGTGGCGCTACTTGCTTATTTTGTTTACCGAAAAGAAAAAGATCTTCTTGCGGCGTGGCTTGCTGGATTAATTTTTGTTAGTGGGCAGTTTATTTTTTATCATGCGTTTCGAACCGGCGAAACTGATGCGCTTCTAGTTTTTCTTCTTGTAGTAGGTTTCTTTGCATATTGGAACGCGCGCGCAAACCATAGTTGGTTTTTGCTTATGGGGGCTTCGTTCGGTCTTGCTATTATGACAAAATCTCTTGCGGGTGCTATTGGCCCCATTGTGGTTGTTTTTGATATTTTATTGCGCCGTCAATGGTCGGTTTTTCGTGTACGATATTTATGGTATGGCGTAGCAGTTTTTTTTGTCGTTGCGCTTCCATGGCACGTGTCTATGATTTCAATGTATGGAAAACAGTTTTGGGATGAATATATAGGTTTTCATGTAGTTGATCGCACCCTAGTACAACTCTACGCGGATATGCCGTGGCATTGGTATGCGACGATTTTTTGGCAACGTTTGTTTCCGTTATCCTATTTTATGATTGGCGGTTTACTGATTCCGCTCTGGCGTTTTATCACAAGAAAAAAACAGGATATCAGTTTGGCGGTCCTCTGGCTTGTTGTGACATTACTGCTCTTCACCGCAGTAAAAACAAAATTTGAGTGGTATATCTTACCCGCTTACCCAGCTGCCGCGTGGATACTGGCACGCTATTTCTCTGAACTTATACGCTTATATACAAAACCCTTATTCTATGGCACGTTCGCACTCTCGCTTTTCTTGGTGTTTGCAAAAACTCCACAAGCAATTCCGCCTGGAGCAAGGGTCTATTGGCTTTCTTTACAAGCGTATATTCCAGTTGCCGTACAGCCTTTGATATCGAATTCTTATGTGTGGTCCGCAATTTTTGTGCTTCTGCTTGCGATTTTGTATTATGCGTTACGCAAGAGGAAGAAAATATACATACCCATTCTGTTCTCACTGTTGATACTCCATTCCCTTGCCTTTGCCTTTGGACGGGACGCGCATATGATCGCGACTGAACAGCGATCATCAGAATTTCAGGAGATCGCACGAGTCATTCGTCTCGAAGGCACAGAAAAAGTTATCACCTATCAAACGGATTTTTACGACAAGCCGGCGGGATATTTCGAAGTATATGCAACGACTAGAGATATCCAAAATATAAAGCATTCTTCAGATGAGCTACGTATTGCACTCACAGGCAAAACCGTCGTGATTACGTCTGAAGATGCGCCACTTGATTCAATGAAATTTTTCGCTCATATTGATCAGTATTACCTTTATGGATCATCCGATTAAAAAAATTTATATAGCTCAACCGCGTGGATTTTGCGCTGGTGTTGACAGGGCAATTGATATTGTAGATCTTGCCCTTGAGTTGTACGGCACACCCTTATATGTAAAGCATGCGATTGTGCATAATACGCATGTAGTTAAAACATTTGAAAAAAAAGGCGTGGTACTTATTGACAGGATTCAAGAAATCCCAGAAAGGTCAATAGTAATTTTTAGCGCCCACGGAAGTCCAATTAGCGAATTCGAAGAGGCCAAGAATAGAAATTTGACAGTCATTGATGCGACGTGTCCCTTGGTTACCAAGGTACACCTTGAGGTGAAACGTTTTTCGCGACTTGGATACGATATAATCATGATCGGCCACAAAGGGCATGTTGAGCCGTTGGGTACATTAGGGAATGCCGCAGAAGGTTCAAAAACTTTTTTAGTTGAAACACCCGAAGAGGCGGAGCGTTTAATTGTCCCGCAAGACAAAAAAATTGCGGTTGTTACCCAAACGACCTTGTCGGTAGATGAAACGGAAAAAGTATTTACCGTATTAAAGCGACGTTTTCCCGCTGCAGAGTTTTCCAAAAAAGAAGACATTTGTTACGCGACAACTAATCGACAAGAAGCAGTAAAAAAAATTCTTCCTTGTATTGATGCGCTGTTTGTCGTAGGTTCGCAAACAAGCTCCAATTCCAATCGGTTGCGTGAACTCGGTGAGCGAGAGAGAATACCCTCTTTCCTTGTGGATGATATTAGCATGATACATCCAGACACAGTTAAAAGTGTCACCGCAATTGGCGTGACATCTGGAGCATCTGTTCCTGAATATCTGTTTGAGTCGGTGGTAGCATATTTTGTTAGCCAAGGTTTTTTGCTTGAAGACGCAATTAAAAAATCACAAGAGGACGTGCACTTCAGTCTTCCTCCTGAATTAATTGCTCAAGCACGAGAACAAAAACGGGGCCAGGCAATTGTCGAAAAGCATGAAATCAGGCGAGGGAAGCGTATGCGGGTATAGATGTTTGTAGTGTTAAATCTGTGTATCAGCGCGTGGTATACTACATATCATGGCAACATTTCCGTTATTGCCGAAGCATATCAAACGAGCATACCAGAACAGTTTTGTGTTGGCTCTATTTGCGGGTCTCGTGGCAATTTTTGTGTTTGTCCCATATTTGAATTCATATCCAATGCAGAATTGGGATGAAGGGTTTTACGCTCAAGCGACGAAGGAAATGGTTTCCTCTCACGACATTTGGTCATTAACCTATCAGCATAATGCTTTTTATGAGAAGCCGCCGTTGCTGATGTGGTTATCGTATCCGGTTGTACAGATATTCCATGAAGCAAACTGGACCTTTCGTTTTTGGAGCGCGCTCGCGGGTGTCGCGTCCGCAATTATTTTTTCACTGTTTGTCTGGCAAAAAGAAAAACGCCCCTCTATCGCGTGGCTTGCAACAGTAATTTTTTTAAGCGCCGAAGCGTTGCTGTATCATTGTTTTCGTACTGGAGATACGGACGGGCTTTTAATATTTTTTTTGATTTTTGGTTTGTTCGCATACTGGAAAAGCTGGTTAAAACCCTCTTGGATTTTAGGTACTGCTATCGCATTTAGCTTGGCAGTTATGAGTAAATCCGCCGCAGGGCTTATCGGGCCCGTTATTGTGCTGTGTGATATTCTTTTCTCGCGACGGTGGAATATAGTTCGTTCCAAATATTTTTGGTATAGCATCCTTGCATTCATTAGTGTTGTCGCTCCGTGGCATATTGCGCAAACCATTTTGCATGGACATGAGTTTTGGTCGAGCTATCTCGGCTCTCAGATTGTAGGTCGGACTGTATTACAGATATTTGCGCAGGGCTTTCCTTGGTATTGGTATATAGGAGTATTTGCGCGGAGGTTTTTTCCGTTTTCGCTTTTTTTTCCGGCAGCGCTTTTGCTTTCAATCCGTCAGATTATTCGAGGAAAAAAAGATTCGATGTTTATCTTGCTTTGGGCTCTCGTCCCTCTTATTGTGTATAGCATTGCTATTACCAAGTTTGAGTGGTATATCTTGCCGGTGTATCCGGCAGCCGCCTGGCTTATTGCGCGTTTAATCATCGCAGCAACCGATAAATTAACACCAGATCGTCTTGCGCAGGTACTCGCGGTCGTTTCAGTCGGTGCTGCAGTATTCTTTTTTGCGCGGTATGCAACACCTCACTTTTTAACCGACCAATACTCCGCACTGGCCACCACAACAAGATATGGAATTTCAGGTGTTATGGCCGCAGCATTGTGTATGCTTTTTGTTGTGTCGCGAAACAAGAAAAAAGCGATGTATGGACTTATTGCCTTGTCTCTTGTGTTTTGTTTTTTTGTTTCTTATGCTAGAACTATTAAAGTGGTTGTCACTCAAACCCGACATTCGCCGTATCAGGATGTCGCCCGCATTGTAAACGATCAGGGCGCTTCTCGTGTTGTGGTGTTTGATTCAGATTTGTATACGAAGCCAGCTGGGTACTTTGAGCTTAGTAGGGTGGTTGAAGAAATTTTACCTGTTGTACAAGAAGAAGCGTGGAAAGTTCGGCATTTAGCACTACCTGGAACTGTTGTTATAACATCCGCAACAGCTGATTTATCGGTGGTAAAAAAGGACACACTGATTGGTGTTGTAGATTCATATAATTTGTATTATGTCCCAAAGCACTAAGCTGACAGAAAGGATTAAGCGAGCTAAGACACTTTCACAGATCCTGCGCGTACATACAAAGAAGTATGCTGAGCCAGTCGTCGAGCATGTGGCGCAATCATATGACCCATACCGTGTGCTTGTCTCGACAATGCTTTCATTGCGCACAAAAGATGCGACAACAGCGCTTGCTTCAAAGCGTCTTTTCGCTGTTGCACCAACCATTAAAAAGCTACACCATCTTTCATCACATACAATCCAGAAATTGATTTATCCAGTGGGTTTTTATAAGACAAAAGCCAAGCATTTGCTACGAATGAGTGATATTGTTTTAACCTGCCATCAAGGGAAAATCCCAAATAAAGAAACCGATTTGCTTGCGCTTCCGGGAGTAGGCAGGAAAACCGCAAATTTAGTGCTATCATTAAGTTTCCAGCAAGATACAATTTGCGTTGATACGCATGTACAGAGAATTTCAAATAGATTTGACTTGGTGCGGACTCATACACCCTATGAGACCGAGAAAAGTCTGCAACGGGTCTTGCCAAAGAAATATTGGCAAAAATGGAATATGTGGCTCGTTATGTGGGGGCAAAACGTCTGTGTCCCAATTAGTCCAAAATGTTCTCAATGCCCGCTGTTGGACGTATGTCCGCAACGTGGCGTAACTCATTCACGATGACAGAAGAATTACACATAAAACCAATTAGTGTTTCTGAGTGTGTTGAACTTGTGCGGACGACCTTGCAGTCTGTTGTAGGCGAGTTAACCGTGTATGGTGAAGTCTCTGAATTACAAAGACGGAGCGGGGGATCATTACTGTTTTTTAGCCTGAAAGACGCAACGTCGTATCTTCGGTGTTTTATGCTTGAGCATGAATTGAAGACAGAAATTTCAGATGGAATGGAAATTCGTGTGACTGGATACCCTTCCCTTTTTAAAAAAAATTCTGGGTTTCATCTTCGTGTTAAACGCATCGAACTCATTGGTGAAGGAGCGCTTCAAAAACAACTTGAACTGACAAAGAAAAAACTTGAGAAAGAAGGAGTATTTGCTCAGCAACGAAAACGTGCGCTTCCTCGTTTTCCCGAGCACATTGGCATTATCACCTCAGAAGATGCCGCAGCGTTTACTGACGTTAGACGCGTGCTCTCAAATCGCTGGCCGTATGCAGTAGTAACGCTTGTGCCTTCTCAAGTGCAAGGAGCTCCTGCGATCAAACAACTCATACAGGCATTTGATCGTATGGAAAATGATGTGCAGCCGGATATTATCATTTTAACTCGCGGAGGGGGTAGTCTTGAAGATTTGCAGTCATTCAACTCAGAAGAGCTCGCAAGAAGAATTTTTTCTACCAAAATACCTGTTGTTGTGGGGGTTGGGCATGAACGAGACTGGACTATTGCCGATCTTGTCGCGGATATTAGGGCTGCAACTCCTTCAAATGCGGCTGAGCTTTCTACTCCAGTTCGTGATGATATTTTTTTACAAATAGAAGCACTTGTTGAAACAAATACACATGTGTTACGGAAATCCATCGATGCGCATGCTCATGAATTGTACCGATCTATAACAACACTTTCAGCGTCTATGAAATCGACCTTACGGCGTGTCGAGCAGTCAATTGCTCGGGCTGAAATATATGGTTCACATCTTTTGGATCGCCTTCGAGCCGTTGATGAAAAAATATCTCATAGCGCCCATTTACTGACAAACGCACTGTCATCGCACATTACAACCATTCATGAGCGGTATAAGTCTCTGCGGAAGCTACTGATGAGCGTTTCCCCTCAAGCGGTTTTGAGGCGTGGTTACAGTATTACCCGGCGGAATGGTAAAATTATACGCTCTAGCAAGAGTGTTCGGGAACATGATATACTGAAAACTACGCTCTCTGACGGAGAGATTGAATCAGAAGTAACCTAATTCTATGCCCAAAGAAAAGAAATTTGCTGAGTTATTTAAGGAGCTTGAAGATATTACGCAGAAATTTGAGGATACAACCGAGTCAGATCTTGATACATCAGTTAAAGAGTTTGAACACGGACTTGAAATTGCCCAGGAGCTTAAAGATCGTCTACAAGGGATTGAATTGCGCGTAAAAAAAATTCAAGCAAAATATCAACAAAAAAATACATACGTATGAAAGTACCTGAGTTTGAAACAACTCATTCAAAGCGAGGAGCACGTTTAATGATTGGTGTTATTTCCGCAATGGTAATTGTTGCCGGTATCGTGCTTTATTCAATACTTATTGGTAAGTAATACCATGTCCGTTCGTACAAATGTGTATTTTGATACACCGGACCACGTACATATTGTCGGTGACTATGTATTGCCAGAAGAAGATATTCGAAGCGTGGCAGTTTTTTTGCACATGATGCCCGCAACAAGAAAGAGTTATATGGCATTTCAAGAAGCTGTTGCTCTTTGCGGTGTTGCGTCCCTTGCGATTGATTTGCGCGGTCACGGAGATAGTACTGCCATGGAGGGCAGGGAAGAACCGCTCGACTATAATCATTTCTCAGAGAAAGAACATCAGTCAAGTATTTGGGATGTTCGGGGTGCTGTACAATATCTTACCGAATTAACGAATACACCCGTAGACCGCTGCATGCTCGTTGGGGCAAGTATCGGGGCAAACTTAGCATTACAGTTTTCATCTGAAGAGCATCGCATCCCACTAACCGTCGCTCTTTCACCTGGGCTCACTTATCGTGGTATTGAGACACTACCACTCGTATCAGCTATAGACCAAACAAAGCAGCGCTTGTTGCTTGCGGCGAGCACAGAAGATACATATTCGCGTGAAGCTGCTCAAAAACTTCATGCAGCAGCTCCAGATGCGAGCACCGCTGTAATACGCGAAGGATCTGAGCATGGGACAGATATGTTTCAGGATCAAGAGTTCGCGTTGAAGATTGCCAGAGCTTTGTATGCGATGCACTTATAAGCGAATTTAATGAAAACAAAAAAACAACAACCTATAGCAATATTTGATATTGACGGAACAATTTTCCGCTCAAGCTTGCTTATAGAATTAACAAAGAGTTTGGTATCTTTTGGCATTTTTCCGAAATTAGTTCACACAGAGATACAACGGACAGAGCAACGTTGGCTTGATAGAAAGGGTTCGTACGAAGAATACTTAAATCAGGTGATTAAGGTTTTTTCAAAGCGTCTCAAGGGTGTTTCTGTGAATGATGTTCATAGGATTAGCGCATTAGTCATTCAAGAAGAAAAAAATCGTGTCTATACTTATACGAGAGACTTGCTATCGCGTCTACGCAAAACGCATCGATTAGTTGCTATTTCCGGATCCCCGGAAGTGATCGTACAGGAATTTCAAAAAGCGTGGAAATTCGATGATGTTTTTGGAACAATCTACGAATCCCATGCGGGTGTGTATACTGGGAATGTTACGTTTGTTGCATCACATGATAAATCGAGCCTCTTAAAAGAGTACTGCGCATCAAACGGTCTTAGGTTGACACGGTCGATTGGGGTGGGGGATACTGAAACAGATATTCCTTTTTTGGAACTTGTATCGCGGCCGGTTGCATTTAATCCAAATCGAAAATTTTTACATGCGGCGCGTCAAAAAGGGTGGGCGGTTGTCGTAGAACGAAAAGACGTCGTCTATACTATTTGAACTTTTACTCAAGTCTTCTATACTACAAGATACTATGGCAGAATACATGGACAGTATACATTCGGTAGGGGAATGGAAAAATTCTGACCCAATCGATTTATCAGCAAAACGTGAAAAGCCACTGTTGCTATACTTTTGGCGCTCGCAGACACCTTCAAGTGTTGAAATTTTGCATGAAATAAATATGCTTGCAAACCAGCATGGGAGCGAATTCCCTGTCGACGTACTAGCGATTCATGCGCCAGAATACGACGATGACGACGCCTGGGAGGAGCTTATCGATCATTTTGAGATTCAATTGCCCGTATTTCATGATTCGGAATACCGTACATGGGAGCATTTTGACGTGCAGCATGCACCCTATTATATAGTCTTGGATGAGCATGGGAATGAAGTTTTTCGGCGTGTCGGGAATCTTGATGATAGCGGAGTTCGGGATTATTTGTTTTCGTTGATGGAATAGCATGAAGAAATTGACGGAGCAGGATGTACGGGATGCCCTTCAGGCAGTCCATGACCCAGAACTGCGCATGAGTGTGGTTGATTTGGGCTTGATTTATGACATTCAGATTTCAGAGCATAATGATGTCGTTGTACAGATGACGGTAACCACGCCAGGGTGCCCAGTTATAGAACAGTTTTTAGAACAAGTAAATGATAGAATTGAATCCTTGAAAGATGTCGGAGGTGTCACAGTCAAATTAACTTTTGATCCGCTTTGGACGCCGAATCGTATCAAACCTGAACTTCGAGAAGCACTTGGCTTATAATGGTTTTCGGGTTTTCATTACTTCGTTCGGGGTATGGCGCAAGAAGGCTAGCGCGCATGCATGGGGGTTTCAAGTCCTGCCGAGGCAGGAGGAAAACGGGCAGCTTCATACGGTACCATAACGCTGCACAGGCTCTCAACATTTTTTTCGGGGTATGGCGCAGTTGGCTAGCGCGCATGCATGGGGTGCATGAGGTCGCGAGTTCAAGTCTCGCTACCCCGAATAAAATGTTGAAAGATGAGGTCGCGAGTTTAAGTCTCGCTACCCCAAACGAAGTGATGAAAACTGTTTAGTCGATAAATTTCCTATGGTAATTCAAATAATACTCTTGGTTTTTTAGTAGCTTTGTCCGGTTTTTTTTCAGGATTAGAAGTTTCTTTACTAACAGTTAGTTATGTCCGTGTGCGCATGTTTCGAAAGCAGAAATGAAAAGGAGCTGAAAGTCTGCATCGTCTCAAGCAACATCCGCGCAAAATGATCATTACCATATTAATTGGAAATAATGTAGTTAATATAGTTGCTGCTTCAATGGCGACATATATTGCGACAATTAAATTTGGCTCAACTGACGTTGGAATTTCAACTGGCATACTCACCCTGCTCATTCTGGTTTTTGGTGAAATCACTCCAAAGGCATTTGCTACTCGGCGAGCTGCAGTCAAGAGAGCTACAAAGTTATTTGTTTGAACAAGACTCCAGATTAGCAGATTAAAAACCCTCGTGAGACCTCTTTCACGTCGGTTTTTTATTTTTGGCAAACATTGGTATAGTTACAGGTAAGGTAGCTATTATGTCAAAAAAACGAGCATATATTATTCACGGGTGGGGAGGGAATCCACAGCAAGCATGGATTCCCTGGTTAAAACGTTCACTCGAGTCAAAAGGGGTGTCTGTTGTTGCGCCTCAAATGCCAGATGAAGAACACCCGAGAATCGATTTATGGGTTGGATTTTTAGATGGATTGGTTATTGATCCTGACGAAGAAACTTTTTTTATAGGACATAGTATTGGCTGCCAAGCTATTCTTCGTTATCTGCAGATATTGCCTCAAAACGTTGTTGTTGGTGGCGCGCTATTTGTTGCGGGTTGGTTTAATCTCGAAAATTTGGAAAGCCCAGAAGAGGAGCGCATAGCTGAGCAGTGGATTACGCAACCAATATACAATAAGAAGGTTTGCGCTCATTCAAAAAAAATAATTACCTTGATTTCAGATAACGATCCGTTTGGCTGTAAAAAAGAAAATATCGACCGTTTTCAAGAGCTCGGGAGTCAAATTATTGAATTGAAACAGGCAGGACACATTGAAGAGCAAGAACTTCAAGAAGCCTTGACCGCATTAGAGCAAATAGGCATACTTACCACATAATTATATAAGTAAAAAACATGGAAGAAGAACTTGAATCAGTTGAGGGCGCTGCCGATTTCCGTGCCCCAAAAGAAGAAGTGGTTACCGAGAAAGAAAAAAACATGGAAGTCGATCATGAATTTCTTCAGGAAGGAGCGCTTCATGAAATTGAGGTTGCAAAGGCAAAGGAAGCAGAGGGAAAACCTGAGCATCGTGGAAGAACTACATTTGTTATTGCGCGATCAGCCGAGCTTGGCGTAGAAATTCAGGTTGATAATGGAACATGGGATGACATGGTAGACAAGGGATATAAATATAAGCTCGAACAAAAGGATGGTTGGGGTACAATATTTATGGCAGGATATTTAAAAGAAATTGATTCTGAGCGTTTTCAGGCACTGCAGGATTCCTTTTTGGATGCAAAGGAATTAATTGAAGAGACATTGAAAAATCAGAAAGAGAAAGCAATTACAAATCCTGATGAGTGGAAGACATATCTTGCTATGTGTGAACATTTGCAAACTCTTGAGTCAACAATTTTAGATTCACCTGATTTCATGATTGATGACGTGATTGAAGAGGGTGTGAAGAAAACCCTAGATTCTTTTTCTGAAAAGCCCTTAGATTTTCTAGAAGTAATTCATTCATATGAAAAACTAGCTCCAGGGGATTTAGTGAAAAAGTTAGATATTGAACGGGAAGATATTATGGCAATGGTTGAAAAAGGAAAAGAAGAAGCGAAGGCGGCTCATGAGAAACGGGATTACTGGAAGTACGCATGGGCAATGCGTCTGGTAAAAGGCGTCGAGCGCATGTTTGCGCTTTAACGTGCCTATGAAAGTCTCACGCACCACAATAATAAGTATCGTCCTAGCGATAATCGCGGTACTAATAATCGGTTATGTTGTGTGGTATCAAGGTGCCCAAGAAGATGCGCTCGATTATGGAAACATTACAACAAATGCGTCATTGTGATTTTGCATGAATTTTTATTCCCGCGTTTATAAAATGACAAGACGGATTCCACGAGGTCGCGCAGCAACCTATGGACAAATCGCGGCATTATGTGGAAACTCGCGTGCAGCACGGCAGGTAGGCTGGGCACTCCATGCATTAGATGAAAAATCCGCTCATACGCGTGTCCCTTGGCAGCGAGTAGTGAACCGTCATGGTATGATTTCTACAACCTGTCTTGATCATCCCGCAGACAAGCAGGTGGTTTTACTACAGAGCGAAGGGGTGTGTGTCGTGAATCGTGACGGCAACTATTTTATTTCCCTAAAAGATTATTTGTGGAAAGTGAGAAGCCGGTGACCAAGGGATCACCGGCAATCATTTGAGAAGGGCGGATCTCAGCGAACTACCGTAATTTTTGTGACGGGAAAGCGATACCCGTCTTTTGCGAACATATACCGCCAACCGTTCCCGTCTTCCTCGCGCGTTAGCCTTGGCTTTTCGTCACCTTTTAGCGTGACGAGTTCTTTAGTCACGTTTGCGACTGTGTACTCGATTTCGGCTGACTCCGGTTTAGTGGAGTTTTGGGTCCCAGGCTTGGTTTGAAGCACGATGGAAATACGGAGCCCCGGAGTGAGTTCCGGATATGGATTTTTTGGTGTAGTGAAGGTACGTGAAGACATCTCCAACCCTCCTTTGGTTAGTAGATTTTGTTTGTCTTCAGAGTACATCTTTTATCGTGTGTAGTCAATATCTTAATATACTAACCTATATGGAAACATACCCACACATTGGCGTCGCAGCCATTATCCGAAACAAAAAACGTGAAATCCTTCTATGCTTACAAAAAGGAGCGCATGCGCATGGCACGTGGGGTTTCCCTGGAGGGCGCATGGAGTTGGGTCAAAAATTTGACGAACGCTTGAAACATGAAGTCAAAAAAGAAGCTGGGCTTGAGATTTTTACACGCAAATCAAAGTCTAACAACGCGCGCTTGAGTAAGGATTATGATGCGTATAAATGTATTGATCCAAAAAATTCAGAAACGTAGGATTTGTAAAAAATTTATTTACAGCGTTCGAAGCATATCTACACAACACATAAATTGTAAACGCATTTTGCCTCCATGCGGACAATTGAGCGCGACAAGAGGCAACCTAGATTTCTTGCGTGAATATTTGACGGAACGTATAAGGCTCAAGTAGTATAAATGGCATGAAGAGAATATTAATATTCGCCTTTGCTGTCTCACTATTTTTTCCCCCCGCGACCCTTCATGCGGAGGATTTTCATACAACGGGAGTAATCCGTGAATTTGATATTTTGGAACAGGATGGTTTTACCGAAGAGGTCGCAACCGTAGAGCTCGCGGATGGACGCGTGGTTGAAGCGATGTACGGAGCCGCAGAAACAGAAAGTGGTTTATCCAACCTTTTTTCGGTCGGGCAGAAGGTGGTGGTTGTGGAGCTGGACTCTGAAACGGGGGATACGCTATTTGTCATAACTGATCCATATAGAATCCCTGCAATTATAGGTGTTGTTATCGGTTTTTTTGTGCTGATTTTTGTGATTGGAAAAATGCGAGGCGTCACCTCTCTACTTGGACTCGTGTTGAGTATTGCTATTATCGTATTTTTTATAGTTCCAAAAATCGCGGATGGCGCATCTCCTTTGGTTGTCGCGCTTATTGGCGCAACACTTATCGCCGTATTATCCATTACGACAGCGCATGGATTTTCCCGCCGAACCATGGTAGCGCTTAGCGCGACATTGTGCACGCTTATGATAGCCACCATACTTTCATCGATTGCTGTTAACGTCACGCATTTGTTCGGCCTGGGCAACGAAGACGCGTATATTCTGCAATTCGGACAATTTAGTCAAATTAATTTCGAGGGTTTGCTCCTCGCAGGAATCATTATCGGCGCCTTGGGTGTTTTGGATGACGTGACCACAGCGCAGGTTGCAGCAGTTGATGAAATCCACAAAGCAAATCCCGCGCTTTCAAAAAAAGATTTGCTTCAGAGATCGTTTTCAGTCGGCAAAGAGCATCTCACCTCAATGGTCAATACCTTGGCGCTTGCGTATGCTGGCGCGTCGCTTCCGCTTTTACTTGCGTTTTCAGTGAGCGGAGTTCCTGCGTGGGCGCTGATTAATGGGGAGCTTATTTCTGAGGAAATAATTCGAACTGTTATTGGCAGCGCGTCGCTTGTGTTGGCTGTTCCGATATCGACGCGATTCGCGGTACATTTTTTAGCAGGCAAGCAAACGTCTGAGGCTGTGGATAAAGCATCTCTTGACTAATGCAACTAAGTTGCATTAGAGTATACGTATGCTTGTAAAGGAAAAAATTATTCAACATCTCCGCGCGCGAGGATTTAGAATTACTAAAACACGCGAAGCCATGATTGAGCTTTTTACTGAAGTACAAAAGCCTATTTCTGCTAATTTAGTTTTAACAAAACTACAGAAAAATTTCAGTTTTTCCGTGCACAAAGTTACAATCTATCGTGAACTTGATTTCCTTGAAGAAGAAAAAATTCTTCAGTCTGTTGACTTTGGCGATCTAAAAAAGCGCTATGAGCTTAGATTTCGGGCGCATCATCATCACGTGGTTTGCACTTCTTGCCACAGGATTGAGGATGTTGTTTTGTTAGGTCATTTAAAAAAAGAAATAGCCACAATTCAAAAACAAAAACATTTTTGTGTTACCTCCCATGCCTTGGAGTTTTTTGGTTTATGCGCCAAGTGTAGGTAATTGATACTTTTTATGAAAAAAAATTTTTATTGGTTAGGTGTAATTATTTTACTATTAGCTATATTTGTTTTCTGGCGTCTTGAGGCACCTCAGAATTCTTCAGGTATACACGGAACGGTTACGACAAGTTTTTATCCCATTTATGAGTTTACATCACGTGTTGCAGGAAGCGATATTTCAGTTATCAATATTTCTGGAAACAACGTAAGTCCGCACGATTATGAGCCAAGCGCGCAGGATATTATTCGCATAGAAAAGTCCTCTTTACTTATTTTTAATGGGGCGGGACTTGATCCTTGGGCGGAACGACTCACGCACGACTTAGAAGAAAAAGGTGTTTCAGTACTTGAATTGGCGTCTCATGTTACGCTTCTTGACGCGACAGGCCACGAAGAAGGTGAAGAGCACGAACACGGGGATAAAGATCCACATTTTTGGGTTGATCCAGTGAATGCCAAGCAAGAAGTGATTGCGATCCGCGATGCACTCATCCGCATTGATCCTGAACATGAAAGCGGATATACTCAACGTGCGGCTGACTACCTCGAGGAACTTCAAGCTTTGGATCAGGATATCAGGGATGGTCTTTCCGCGTGTGAGAAGGATACTATCGTTGTTTCACACAATGCGTTCCAGTATTTTGCTCAGAGGTATGGAATTCAGACGCTTTCGCTCGCGGGGCTTTCACCCACAAATGAGCCGTCTGTTCAACAGCTTACGGAAATTACTGATACCGTACGTAAACTGGGCATTCAATATATTTTTTTCGAAACACTTGTCAGCTCCCGTTTGTCTGACATTCTTGCATCTGAAGTTGGCGCGACAACCCTTGTGCTTGATCCGGTCGCGGGAATCTCAGAAGCAGAGCAAGCGCGCGGGGCGTCATACATCTCAGTGATGCAAAAAAATCTTAGCAACATTCAACAAGCACTTCAGTGTCAAAGTCAGTAACATGCATATCAGTTCGTAACGTGAGTTTTTCCTACGGCGATGAAGAGGTCTTACAAGACATAAGTTTTTCCCTTGATCAAGGGGAGTACGCAGGCATTATAGGGCCCAATGGAAGCGGTAAAAGTACGCTAGTTAAGGTGCTTACCGGACTTTTGACTCCTCAAAAAGGAGAGATAGAGTTGTTTGGCGAGTCAATCAAAAAATTTTCAGACAGACATGCCATTGGATATGTTCCTCAACGCTTATCCCAGATGGATCTTAAATTCCCTGTCACTGTCAACGAAGTTATTGCAAGCGGGCGCGTTACGCAACAAAAGACCGTGCGTCATTTTCAAAAGGAAAACTCGCGGGCAGTTGAGGAAGCGATGGACGTTTGCGATATCGGGCCATTACGCTCAAGGTTGATGGGGGAATTATCTGGTGGCCAGCGACAGCGTGTATTCATTTCTCGGGCGCTTGCCGGCGAGTCCAAATTGCTCATTCTTGACGAGCCGTCCGTTGGGATTGATATAAACTCTCAGGAACTTTTTTATAATTTTCTTCGTCACGTCAATGATACGCTTGGTATAACCATTATTTTGGTCTCTCATGATATTGATGTTATTGCGCACGAAGTGAAGACGTTACTGTGTTTGAATAAGACGCTTATCTGCCATGGAAAACCGCAGACTGTGCTTTCTGAAAAGAATTTTAAGCAAATGTATGGCAGGAATTTAAAGGCAATATTACATGGACATGAACCTCATTGAAATTTTTCAGTATGGCTTTATCGTCCGTGCGTTTATTGCGGGCGTTATTATCGCGTGCATTGCTCCCATGATTGGAACGTTTTTGGTTGTGCGCAGATATTCGCTTTTAGCTGATACGCTCGCGCACGTAGCGCTTGCGGGCGTTGCCATCGGACTGATCTTTCAGGGACAGCCGATAATCATATCAGTTATTTTTACCGTCCTTGCTTCCATAGGCATAGAATATTTGAGAAAAAGCGGAAAGTTTTTTGCTGAATCAGTGCTCGCGATTTTTCTTTCAGGGAGCCTGGCTTTAGCGGTCGTTTTAATAAGTATCGCGGACGGTTTTAACGTTGATTTATTCAGCTATTTATTCGGAAGCATTACAACAGTGTCCGCTTCCGATATAGTTGTCATTTCAATCCTCGGAGCAGTTGTTTTTTTCTCGGTGTTGTTTATGTATAAGTATTTGTTTTTTATTTCTTTTGACGAAGAGGTCGCGCGGGTGAGAGGCATTCGTGTCTCAGCGCTGAATTTTGCGCTTGTGGTCATGGCTGCGGTGACGATTGCCATATCCATGCGTATTGTCGGCGTGTTGCTTATCGGCGCGCTTATGGTGATCCCCGTCCTTACCGCTATGCAGTTTGCGCGAAGTTTTAAGCAGACATTTGTCTACGCAATTTTTGTGTCGCTTCTTGCGGTAGTGTTTGGGATTTATTTCTCATATTATTTAGATTTGGCTACTGGTGGGACAATTGTTGTAACAGCGATATTTCTTTTTTTAGTGTCTTTAGTCTTGAAAATGAAAAAAAGTTAATACGCCGTTGCTGACGCAGACTTTTTGTGCTATACTCTTTTCACATTTAAGAAGCTTTCCACACATGCCACGTATCAGGCCGTCAAAAGGATTAACCTTCGATGACGTGCTCCTTGAGCCACGTAAGTCCAGTGTGGACAGAAATGCGGTTTCCCTTGCCACCCATCTCACAAAGACGGTTATTTTGGATATTCCGATTTTATCAGCCGCAATGGATACAGTCAGCGAAGGCAAGATGGCTATTGCGCTTGGAAAGCTTGGAGGACTTGCCGTGCTTCACAGAAACTGCGAAATCAGCGATCAAGTAGCGTGGATAAAAAAAGCTGGAAATATGGGAGTTCAGGTTGGCGCGGCCGTTGGGCCGCACGATATTGAGCGCGCTCAGGCGCTGAGCGGTGCGGGTGTTACGGCAATTTTTGTCGATTGCGCGCACGCGCATCACACAAAAATCATAAAAGATCTTCGAGCAATGAAGAAAACAATACATAAACCTTTAGTCATTGGGAATATTGCGACAAAAGAAGCGGCACTTGAACTTGCTCCATTTGCAGACGCCTTAAAAGTGGGAATTGGCCCTGGGGCAATTTGCACGACTCGAGTTGTCACTGGGGTAGGTGTCCCGCAACTCACTGCCATTATGGATGTTGTCTCAGTTGCGAAAAAGAAAAAAATTCCTGTAATTGCCGATGGAGGTATCAAATATTCAGGCGATATTGTAAAAGCTCTTGCGGCCGGCGCATCCGCTGTCATGCTTGGTTCCATGCTCGCAGGTACGGATGAATCACCTGGGAAAGTTGTTGCACAGAAGGGGAAGAAAATGAAAATGTATCGTGGTATGGGGAGTCTCACCGCCATGAAGCGAGGTGCTTCGTCTGATAGATATTTTCAAAAAGGAAATGTAAAGTATGTTCCTGAAGGCGTTGAGGGTTTGACTCCATATAAAGGCTCGGTGGCAGAAGTCGTGTGGAATATGGTCGGTGGGCTCAAAAGTGGCATGGGCTATATCGGCGCGAAAAAGATCGAACACATGCCCGCGCAAGCCAGATTTATTCAGTTGACTCAAGCGTCATTCGTCGAGTCGCATCCGCATTCTCTTGTAACGCGTAAAGACGCACCAAATTACCGTTAATATTTTTTCAATGACTGATACGATATACGTACTTGATTTCGGTTCACAGTACGCTCATCTTATTACCCGTCGCTTGCGAGAGTTGGGTGTGTTTGCTGAACTAGTCCCACATACGACACCCTTGACACGTTTGAAACTTGCAAAAGGTATTGTGCTTTCAGGTGGACCACAAAGCGTTACTGCCCGTGGCGCGCTTCGCGTTGACCCAAAAATATTTACGCTCGGGATTCCCGTCCTGGGTATATGTTATGGATTGCAATTAATGGCGCATGTGCTGGGTGGAAGTGTTGGGAAGGCAGGCAAACGGGAATATGGATCCGCTGACGTTTCCCTTATAAAGCAAAATCATATCTTTCGCGGTTTAGCAAAAAAACAACATACGTGGATGTCGCACGGAGATCAGGTTACAAAACTCCCGAAAGGATTTTCACAGACTGCTAAATCAAATAATTGTCGGTATGCGGCAATTGCGCATAATACGCGTCATTTGTATGGTTTGCAATTTCACCCGGAAGTCATCCACACGACAATGGGGATGCGTATGCTTAAGAATTTTGTACAACTAACTGGTGCGCGCACGACGTGGGACATGAAACGGTTTGTACGGTACAGCATTGACGACGTCAAATTAAAAGTTGGAAAAGATCGGGTTGTTTGTGCGTTGTCAGGCGGGGTGGATTCATCGGTTGCGGCAACGTTAGTCCATCGTGCAATTGGCGAACAACCCACATGTATTTTTGTCGATACGGGGTTGCTACGTGCCGGTGAGCGTGAGCAAGTAGTCAAAACATTTCGAGGGTATCAACGTGTCAATTTACGCGTCATCAAGGCAGAAAAAGAATTTTTACAGGTCTTGAGGGGCGTTACCGACCCTGAAGTAAAAAGAAAAAAAATAGGTGAACTATTCATCCGTTTATTTGAGCGCGAAGCAAAGAAAATTGGAAACGCAAAATGGTTAGTGCAAGGAACTTTATATACTGACGTTATTACATCTGGCGTAAGTATTGGAAAAACAGCCGCAGTCATTAAATCACATCATAATGTTGGGGGCTTGCCAAAGAAGTTTGGATTTCAGCTTATAGAGCCGTTCCGAGAATTATACAAAGATGAGGTGCGAGGCGTGGGTCGCGTGTTGGGCCTACCACAGTCAGTTGTCGAGCGCCAGCCTTTTCCAGGACCCGGGCTTGCTGTGAGGATTATTGGCGATGTTACAAAAGAAAAACTTGCTATGCTGCGGGGTGCTGACAAAATTGTTCGAGAAGAAATTGACGCACTCTCGAAAAAAAAACGTCCACAGCAATATTTTGCTATCCTACCGACGATCCGATCGGTTGGTGTGCAAGGAGATGGGCGTACGTATGGGTATCCGATAATAGTCCGTGCAGTTTCAACCGTAGATTTTATGACGGCAGATTGGACTCGACTTCCTGAAAAATTACTCACAACGATTTCAAGTCGCATTACAAACGAACTTCAGGACGTGAATCGAGTCGTGTATGACATAACATCAAAACCGCCCGGAACAGTTGAATGGGAATAATCTCGCAATTGCTGAACGAAGCTCGAACCTATTTTGAACGAAAAATGCTTGATTAGCTCCGCTCCG
>CAZGDO010000011.1:0-11270 GCA_964524365.1 uncultured Gammaproteobacteria bacterium
AATTCTGCTTTTTTGTTGCACAATCGTCCACTCACCAGCAGAATAACCGCGTGTTATACGTTCGATATCATCCATTGTTAAATCTATGTGAGGTTTCTCAACAGTTGGTTGTTCGTTAATATGAGAAACAAGCGAGGATATCTCTAATCGAATTTGTTTCCCTGAAAGCTGATCTGCCTGTGAACTTCCATTAATCAACAGGGCAAAAAGAATTCTATACGCGCTTCCATCTTGAGCGATCCATACGTGAAAATTTGCTGTATCCGTTAATAAACTGACTAGAGGAGAAAACGTCGGGTCCGTTGTTGTGGACTGAGCAATCTTTGCAATATCGGCATCTGTCTGCTTACTAAAGTCTGAACCGTCCAATGTTGAAAGTAGGCATGCTGAATCCTCGGCGCATACGTCACGCTGACTTTTCAAAAACTGTGTGACAAAATTTTCAGTCTGCGTTGCGTCAAATTCAAGTGCGTAGGTGTTATATATAATGCCATCTAATTCTTCGACAGAAAGTCGCTTCGAAAGGGTTACGAATCCTGTTCCTTGAGCAGCACCTACCGCGTCTTGCAAGAATTGCTGACTACCCTCCGTACTTATTGGAAGATCAGTTGGTACACCGACTGGCAAGCTGAACTCGTCAAGCTGCTGTTCTATGTCAGTTACCGACGGCAATTCAACCCATTTACCGATAAATTCACTAAACGAAAAGGAAGGGATTGAGGGCAACGTATTCGCTTTAATGTATGTGACACCATCAACGATTCGTGCTTCAATATCTGCGCTTAAACTTGTTCCTCCTGACGTGTATGTCCCAGATACAGCGAGCGTCCCCTCTGGCTTCTCGGCTTCTGAGGACATAAACGAACTCACGTGTAGAGCCAGCTTTGTGTCTATTGGTAAAAATTTTGCAAGCCCACTCAAAAATTCATTGTCTATGCTTTTCGCGGCAGAAGTTTCTGGCTCAATCGCAACCGTAATTTCAACATCTGATTGCGCGCTTTGTACGTCAGCTATCTTTGCGACGAGCGTGGCAACATCGACAATATCACGCTTTAAAATAGTATCAACAATCGGAACGTTAATAATACCGCTCAAATGAGCAGCAAATACTCCGCCGACACCGACGACAATAACACCAAAAATAACCGAAAAAACTATCCAAAGTTTCTTATGTCCTGGAATCTTTGTGAGATCGGCTTTTTGTGGTGGCGGAGGCGAAACCTCAACAGGATCTGCCTTTTGAATCGGAATTTGAATTTCCTCCATTGCCTCTTTAGAAAGCGTGGGTTTTTGAGGTGCGGATTGTTGTGACGTGTTATCAAACATGTGGGTATTGTACCCTTTTTTTGCTGTTTGTTCAAAAGCTACTGGGACACAAGATGAAGGCTCATGTCAAACAAAGAAAATGACGGTTAAGATGTTTCCATCCTAACCGCCTTCCTTTAAAAGATCTGACGAATCGAGACCTCAATACAAGGTTTTGATGTCGTTTTTCCGACCATATGTAGTCGAAGGCTAGTATTCCCACCGTGAAACAAAAGATGTACACCTGTTTCAAACATTTCAAACCTGTCACCGTTGGCAAGTGAATTTTCATACTGATTGACAAATGCATACAAACCAGCACGTGCAATAACTACGTCGCAAGCCAATAGAAACGGGACGAAGAAGACACCTAACCAAATTATGCGAACCGCTACAGCGCTGAAAAAACTGACAGTTTCAGCCCACGTAATCTGTGCTTCACGCACAGAAATTGGCACACCGTACTTCTCCTCTGCACGACTCATTTCAAAGCCGATTGGCTTTCGTTGCTTCATACAATTTGCTTCTGTTTTTTCTAACAGAAACGAAATTGTTGAAGGAGACATTCAGTTTGCGCTTAACTGCGTCATACTATCACGAGGGCAAAAGCATGTTTCGCGCTTGGATAAAATCCTCACACGAATACTCAGCGCCCTTTTGCTGCGCCACAGCCTGCAAAGAGTCTGAGAGGTGAAAAAATCTCTCACTAATACCGCCCGCCTGACTGAACAACGTTAATCGTCTTTCAATCGCTTGACCCCGCTCTTCAGAGGTCGTCGACCGGAAAATACCGGTGGCAACGAAGCAAAGCAAAAACAGAAAAAGAAATCCTGCGCCACGAGGACTACCTTCCTCGTAGTTACGTCTTGGGTACTTCATAACCTTTCTCCTTTCTGGAGCGCTCCAGATCTTTGTAGCAAAGATCCCTCTGCAATGGCGATGTACAAAAACATCTATTTTATTTATTCGTCTTTCAAAAAACATACGAGGATTTTGTTGACTTAGTCTTCTTCTTCGAGCTTGTCCGCTTTTTTACGGGCGCGTTTAAACTGCTTAGCGAGCTTGGCCGACTCGATCGACTCCTGTGCGCCTTTAATATTGCGCGCAATCCTTTGCGGCTTGCGGAAAAACGGAAAAACCGGATTTCCACGCCACAACGGAATTATGATCTGTGTAAACGAGGTAACAATGACTACCCCGATTACCAAAAACTCCATCCAGCGTAAAAAATTCACTTTCTTACTCCTTCCGTTTGGTGTGATTTACACCTTCTATAGTTAAATTGTCAAACAACTAATTAGCAGAAGGTGATAGCGGTTATTTTTTGATTTGTCAAGGAGGGCAAAGTTGTAATAACCTAAAACGGGCCGCGAGTTTACGGGTCCGTTTTTATTTTTGTTTTCTATTTTTTTGTACTATTCAAAGAGCAACTTATTGCTGGACAATCACGGTTGTTCCGACCGGTGCCCAATTAAATAGCCACTCGGCGTTGGGATACGCAATGTTCACGCATCCGTGGCTTTTTCGCCGTCCAAAATCATTGTGCCAATACGCGCCATGGAGCCACCGTGGCCCATCAAAACGCAGGTTATACAGGGTATTCGGTAAATAAAAACCAGGACCAGAATATAGTTTTGAATATTGTTTTTGTGTAACGCTAAACCGTCCGACGCGCGTATCCATTCCCGGCAGACCGGTTGATACGAGATAAGTGTTCACCTGAACGCCATTTTCATATGCATACAAACGTTGTTCAGATAAATCAACAATAACGACTTTTCCTGATTCAGCAATTTTCTTTTCTGGCTCAGGTGGTCGAAGAAATGCAGCGCCTGGAATCGCAAAAAATTCCACTTGATCTGTAAACTGGACAAATGCGACTGTTACGCCATCACGCCATGAATCGGGAAACGCAAATACGTTTACCCCACTCACTTGCTGTGTATTCAAATTGTATTGAAGGACATGAGGTCCGCCACCCTGGCCTGCGCCCAATAAAACCCGCGCACCACCGCCAGAATCATTCGTTGACAATGAAACACCACCTTCAAATTTTCCATACGCTATAAAAGACGAATCTTCTTCTTTCCAGGTAAAAACTTTTATTTCAGCAACATGCTGTGTTTGTGGACCGACAACTATTTCGTCTCGGCCATCAAGATTTGTATCAATTGCACCCACGACTGCGCCCCACGGCTGTGGTAATCCGTTTGCGTCTCTTCCAAATGGGAATAAATTTCCTATTCGAGTGCCATCGTGTTCAAAAAAAGTCACATGTGAACTCCCTGGGCCTGCGCCGATTATGATTTCATTTTGTCCGTCTCCATTTACGTCGCCGATTGCCAAATTCGCGCCACCATGAAATTTTGGACTAAATGCGAAAAATCCAGGAGCAAGCTGCTTACCGGTTTTACCATCAAAACGCATAACCTGTGAACCTGCGCCACGACGAGGAACACTTACGACCTCAACATTTCCATATCCAGTAAGATCCCCAACTGCAATATTTAAACCTGACTTCATGTTGGCACCATATGGTTCTGTCACCCAAAGTTTTTCCCCTGCAAGCGTATATGCCGTTATAGATGGAGCAACGCCAGGTGCTGAGCCTATGACGATTTCATTTTCACCGTCTTTGTTTATATCACCGACCGCAACACTTGAGTATGGGTTAACATCGGGAAATGCCTTTATAAGTTCTCCGTGCGCAGTATAAATTCCTGCTGAAGGTGCCGCTGCGCTTGATGCGTGAGCAGCCACGAACACCCCTCCTACAACAAAGAGGGTGACAAAAAATATATACTTAAAAATACCAAGAGACTTCATGAATTTTTTCGTTTTTATTTTTGTTTTTTGGGAAGATTTTTTATCTTCTGTATGTATTGTACCGCATTTTTAGGCTTTTGTCAACTAACAAGCGCCCCGACATAAATCGAGGCGCTTTGTAAAATCACCGAAGAGTGTGAGTTATCCAAATAGCAATTTTATCGGCGAACTGTCCGACGGTCAGATCCAGACGAGCCGAACGATTCATGGGCGGGATCGGGGGATCTTGCGTGTCAAGCGTTGTAGGAATCTGGCGTCGATAATTCGATGGGATGTCGGGGAGTGACAATTTTTCGGAAAGCTCCATACAAAGCGTTTGCGGATCGCTAAACCCAAGCGACAGCTCTGCAAACAAGCTCTCCTCTTTTGCGGTATTCGGACGGCTGCGCCGAGCATTTAGAATCGACAAAAACCAATGCAAAACAATCTGTCGAGTAGTTCGTTTCATGTAAATGTCCCTTCTGTTTCTTTTTTGTGTATACCAAAAAATACCTTATCATAGACTTGGTGTCAAGACGCAGTCTTAATCTCTAAATAAAATTCCTTCGCGTAAATAAATTCGACTTGCGACCACTATTGAAATCCCTGCGTAAATAACCAAGGAAACAAACGTCACAAGAATATGATTTGTATCATACACACCAAGAAGAATCTCTTTGATAACAAAAACTGCATTTACTCCTGGCACTAAAAAAAAGGCAACGACCGGTTTAAATCCTGGAAGCTGCCCAAAAATCGCGACAGGTAGAACAGCAACAAGATAAAATGGCGTTATATAATTTTGTGCTTCTTTGTAACTCTTCGCGAATATAGCGACGGAAAGCAATAATCCAGAAAACATAATTGCTAGAAAAATTCCAATACCAAGCATTATTGCGACGCCACCAATAGTAAGATTCAACGTAATCTCGCCTTGCCCAAAATCCAGCGGAACAAATTTGAAGGCCGCATACATAGAAGCGAGTGAAAGCACAATGGTCGTGCTTGCAGTAGAAGCAACGGCCAAAAATTTTCCCGTGACAATAGTTAGCCGGCTTGATGGTGTAAGTAAAAGCGCCTCAAGGGTTTTACGTTCTTTTTCCCCCGCCGACACATCTATGGCAATATACATTCCGCCGATGATCGCGAACAGCACAATAAACATCGGAAGCAGTAGCCCCAAAAAGAATCCACCTTTTTCTTGCGCGGTTGCAATATCTTCGGATGTTGGGATAACTGCCAAAAGTATCTGTGGGTTGATCCCCTGCTCTGTAAGTCGTGTGCCTGACTGAATCTGATTAAATTGTTGCAGCACAGCTAAGACTTTACTGTTTGCCGCGGACGAATCAAGGTTTGAGCTTTTTTGATAAACTTTTATTTCTGCCGGAGCTTGAGATAATATATCAGATTCAAATGCTTGAGGAACTTCGATGTAGATGTTGATGTCTCCATTATCTATCGCTTTTTTAAAATCAGCTGTTTGTGAAAGTTCTATTGTATCGATCTCATTGAGGTACGACACAAGTGTTGGCGCACTCGCTTCATCGCTAATAGCAACCTTTGCTGGTTTTTCTTGGATTTGCTTTGCTTGATATTCTTGGAACTTCAACGATCCAATTAAAATAACGGGCATAAAAAAAACCGGCATTAACACAGCTGTAACGAGCGTTCTTCGATCACGAATACTGTCGAGAATTTCTTTTTTCCAAATGATAAATGCTCCGTTCATATTATTTTTTCTTTTGAAGAAATTGAGATATAACAGCGCCAAGTGCTCCAACAATAACAACAATCCCTGAGATCATTTGCGATTTATCGCCTCCAATTTTTGAAAAACCGACAATGAGCCCAATCAAAACGACACCAAATGAAACATATCGCAGTATCGTTGCTATTCTTGATTTTGGAAATGTAGCAGATTGCTTTGTGGATGATGCATTAGCAAATCGTTTTGACTCGTCTTCTTTTGCCAACACTTTTGACTCGTCTTCACCGACGATAGTAATAAACGCTTCTTCCAATGTCTTGGTGTTGTGTTTTAAAAGAAGATTCGAAACAGAATCTTCCGCGATAAGCTTTGACCGATGAATGATAGCGACACGATCACAGAGGCTTTGCGCATGTGCCATATCATGAGTCGATAAGACAACCAACTTTCCCATATCACGCATTTTTTGCATGAAACGGATAACGGTTTGCGACGCAAGAACGTCCAATCCCGCTGTTGGTTCATCAAAAATAATGACATCAGGATCATGTATCACAGACCGCGCGATTGCCACTTTTTGCTTCATCCCGGTTGAAAACTTTCCTGCTCTTCGATCGGCAAATCGTTTCATGTCAAGAAATTCTATGAGCTCTTGTATCCTTTGTTCTAATGATTGCCCAGACATCCCGTAAAGTCGTCCGAAATAGCGCAGATTTTCTCTAGCGGTAAAACGATCATATAACCCAATATCAGCCGTAAGAAGCCCAAGATTTTTTCGGACGTTTTTCGGATCTTGCTTAATGTCAAATCCTTTTACTGTTGCCGTTCCACTTGTCGCCTGCAATACGGTCGCGATCACACGAATAGTGGTAGTTTTCCCAGCGCCATTCGGACCTAGGAGCCCAAAAATCTCACCGCCATGCGCTTCAAAAGAAACATTGTCTACGGCGAGAAAATCTTTAAATTTTTTTGATAGCTTCTGTACGCTTAACATACGGCTAATAATAACACAGCGATAAAAAAAAATTCTACCTCACCCTCTTCTTAAATAAACGTTTAGTCCTCTTTCGGCTTGTCTAATTCTATTGGAGAGACGCCACCACCAACTTCCGCAATTTTAACCACGTCTTTATCAATCTTCTTAAATTCCTTGTAGGCATGGTTATACGTATTAACCGTTGTCCCTAGGTGTCCGCCGAGTTTTTTTAAAAACTCATCATAACTTGCGATGTGCTTCCCTAGCTGTTCAACATTTTTGCGGATTTCTTTAGCTGATTCTTCAATCTTTAACGCGCGCAACCCCTGAAGCACTGTTTGCAGGTACGCCAAAAAACTTGTTGGTGAGACTATAATGACGTGCTTGTCTTTGAATGCATACTCAATAAGATCACGCGTCGCTACTTTCCCAGCGCCAATTTTATTTACTAGTAGGTCATAATAAATCGCTTCAGATGGAATGAACATAAACGCAAAGTCCATTGTTTTCTCATTTGGCCGGACATACTTCGCTGTTTCATCAATACGTGTTTTTAAGTCAGACGTAAACTGTTTCTCATACTGCTCTCGAAGCCCGGAATCTTTTTCGGTCAATAGCCGTTCATAGTTTTCAAGTGTAAATTTAGAATCCACTGGGATTATTTTTTCTTTCACAAAAACGACTGCGTCAACAATCTCACCGTCTTTAAATTTGTATTGCATCTTATAGGAATTCGGCGGTAAAACATTTTTTAATGTTTCTTCTAAATAATATTCCCCTAAGACACCTCGCTGTTTTGGGTTTTTCAAAATGTCCTGCAAATTTTGCAATTGATCAGCAAAATCAACAACCTGTCGATTTGTTTCATCGAGTTTCGTCAGACGTTCCGTGACGTCACGGACTATCTTTGCTGACTCGCCAAATTGTGACTGCATCATCTTTGTCGACTCTGATAATTTAGTATCCAACGTCTTTGTTAAATCAGAGTTCCGCTCATTTAATTGCTGTAAACGTTCTTCGAGTCGGACAAGATTTTCAGACATTCTATTTGTATCTGATGGCCCGCGCTGACGAAAAAGCAATACCCCAATCCCGAGTACTAGCGCGCATCCAATAACGATAATAACTATTTCCATACGTGCAGTATATCATGTACAAAATTTGTACGCATCTATTGACGAACGCATGCCTATCTCATACAATGGCTACAGAAATTTTTAGTTTATATGTATGACCTATCGACAAAAAAAGAGAGCAACGCTAACCTCTATCATTATTGGAGTTTTTGGGCTTTACATACTAATTACGCCGACTGCAACGGCAATGGATCTGGATCTGTCTGATTTTATAGAGCCTCTACTAAAACCAATAAAGCGGCTTCCGCCCCCCTCCCCCGAACTGAATGACATAACGATAGATTATGGAACCGTCTACATCGCGTACACCATAGACACGGAGTCTCGCGTCATTGATACATCTGTCTACGAACAAACACTGGGACTACAGGATTATGAACCTGGTGCTACGGTTGATCAGTTGCTACAACCGACATTCAGAAATCAATACCACGACTCATTTGGTGACCCAGTAGTATTTTCATGGTTCTTGCTCACACAACAAATTCAATGCGCAAGTACCGCGCATGATTGCTCTCTCATCCATGCAGCAATGCAACGATACAAAGAACGTGCATACAGTCTTGGGGATATGTATGGGTGGCATTATCATCACATGGACTGGACTGACATCAATCACGACGGTATACATTTTTGGAACCAACTTAAAACGTTTAATGGTACGGTGTACGGAAACGGGTCCGACGTGCAGACAGCAGAACGAATGATCGCACAACTCATTCTTGATAAAGGAGTATACCCCGGAGCATTCAGAACGGGATGGACCTGGCAAAATAATCAACTTTCAGTATGGCTTGATGACATTACGCCATTTGATTTTTCAAATATCTCTCCACAAAAAACAGACACGGGTGATCCCCCTCCCCCGCCAGGATCGGCAGCTGTCATAGAACCGACGTACAATATTTTTGATTGGTCTCGTGCTTCTCAAGAGTGGACCTTTTATCATCCATGGTCAGCCGACTACCAACGCTTTGGTAATTTAAAGCGATATGAATTCCGGTCTTATAATTCTGATCTGGAATGGGAAAAAGCGTTTCAAGCTGCCCAACAAGGATATGATCAACTTGTTGTTACGTATTCGCACAGTTACAATCAGCTTTCGCTGTACGAATCCTATTTAGATAAGATTGAAGCGCTCGGAGAAAAATATCCAAACGTAAAATTCAAATTTGTTACAGCAGAAGAAGGCGCTCGCAGGATGATTTCAAATAAAAATTATGACGGGATCTCTCCCACCGTGGTTGCCACACAATCCCAAAACCTTGCCACGGTTAACGTTGACGAACCACTGTTCACATTCCCTTACGGTGCACTTTTTATAAACGGAGATTATCAACGAATATTTCCCACACAAACAAACCCAGTCATGACTGACGACGGCCACCAAGAATGGACGTTCGATCTTTCGTCATTTACCGAGGGACAGTTTCGGATTGGCGGTATTGACCCGTCTGGCAACTGGTTTGTAACTCCGACATTTTATCTATAGCAACAAAGGTTGTTCCCGGCAGGCAAACTGAAGTCGATCTTTACGCGGCGACCGTTTTTAATTTGAAAAATTTCTCGGAATTTTCAGTTGCTACTCGCTGAACCTCTGCTAGTGGGATACTCTTATATGAGGCTATCGCTTGCGCAACCAGTTCAACATTTTGTGGAACGTTTCGTTCGCCACGTTTTTTCTGGGGAGTCATATATGGCGCATCCGTTTCAAGCATCATGCGATCTAACGGCACGAATCGTACAAGCTCTGGCAGTACAGGAAATTCAGGATATGTAACCAACCCAGAAAATGAAATCATGTATCCTGCGTCTAAAAATTTCTTCGCGAGGTTTGGAAATGTCGCAAAGGCGTGCATGACAATGTTCGGATATGCGTGTTCTGCTAAGATGGCATAAACATCCTCATACGCATCCCGATAATTTTGCGGGTTCGCGCGGGTGTGTACAATAACCGGCAAATCCAGTGAGCGTGCAAGCTCGATATGTTCAGAAAAAACTTGTTGTTGTTTTTTTTTAAAATCCGATTCAGATATATGATCAGGTAAACGATAATAATCAAGTCCGCATTCACCAATCGCGACAACACACGTTTCTTTTGCAAGCGCTCGATACTCATCTGGGTGAAAAACTTCCTCGCGCGTTTGAAATGGCATCTCAATTTCGTCGACAAACATGGTGTGGAGATGAAGTGGATGCAGTGCGACTGAGGCATACAATGTCCCTGGATGGGCACGTGCAAGTTCAACCGCACGAATGCTTGTCGATTTTTGAGAACCAACTACAATGCCGCGCATGCTGCGCTTGTGCATATCAGAAATAATTACCTCGTGGTCATCGAGGTACGACTTAAAATTCAAATGACAATGCGTATCAATGAACATGGCTACAAAATGGGTAAACCGAACAATTCCATTGCATTTTTTGTTGTCTGCAAAAAAACTTCATTTGGTGTAAAACCTTTAATTGTTGCAATGGTCTCGCCCACCTCAATAACTGATCGGGGATCATTTTGCTGACCACGACGTACCTGCGGAGATAAATACGGAGAATCAGTTTCAAGTAATATCCGTTCTAGGGGTATTTTTTTTATAATGTCGTGCACCTCGTTTTTTTTTGGATACGTTATATTGGCGGTAAAACCAATATATAAACCCTTCGCAAGCAATGCTTCGGTCACTGGCCAAGTGCCCTCATAGCAATGAGCAACCCCAGACACAACCCCTTCGGTTATATCTAAAAGCTCAATTACATCTTCATGGGCGTCACGAATGTGCATAATAAGGGGTAAATTCTTTTGTTGCGCCAATTCAATCTGCATGCGGAATACCTCTTTTTGTATATCTATAATTTTCGACCTCTGCGGTTCTTCAACTTTCAAACGATAGTAATCGAGTCCACATTCACCAATAGCAACAACGCGATCCTTAGCTGCAAGCTCACGAAGTGTTTCTATATCTCTGTGTAAAAAATCAAAAATATCATCGCCCGATGTAAGATAATGGATAGCCTCATGGGGGTGTATACCAACGGCGGCAAATATGCGTTTATGTGTTCGCGTCAGTTCAATTGCCGCATGCGATGACGCGATATCGACCCCTGGGTTTACCACCGCAAGGCATCCTGAAGCAAAAATATCACGAATAAGCGTTTCACGACCATTTGCATAATCGGCAAAATCTAAATGCGCATGTGAATCAATGTAATGCACGGTTGGTTTCTCTATCATATACGGATAGGTGATGTATTCAAACCTTTGCCTTCAAAACAGGTTTCGATGTAGTTCCCTTTGGTTCGCTCTCATCATATATCTCATACACAGCGTGAAAAATTGTTTCAA
>CAZGDO010000011.1:11280-24268 GCA_964524365.1 uncultured Gammaproteobacteria bacterium
AGCACAATGGGCACCGCCAATAACAGACCGACAATCCCAGCTGCTTTTGCGCCAATCAACAACACAATAATAACTACTAATGGATTTAGGCCGACACTTTTTTGCATAATCTTCGGCGCTAAAATATTATTCTCTAATTGCTGCACGAGGATATAAAAACCAATAACTGTAAAACCAAGCCATGTCGCTTCTGCAAAGCCAAAAAATACCGCTGGAATAGCGCCTATTGTTGAACCAATAAATGGCACAAACTCCATAAGTCCTGCAAACAACGCAAGGACGAGGGCGTTCCGTACGCCAAGAATTGAAAGTCCAACAAAAGTCACAAAAAAGATAACAAGTGAAAGCACTAACTGTCCGCGCAGCCACATACCCATTTTTTGTTGAATATCATCGAGCATGCCCGAAAGTTTCGGTAAATATTTTGGTGGTATGATATTCTGCAAAAATCGTCGCATGGCCTGTTCTTCCACAATCAAATAAAAAGTAATAACCAAAACCCCAATAAACGCAAAGAGGCCCCCGAAAACAGATGAAAGCGTGTTCAAAATTCCACCAGTCGCGGAACCAAGATCCGTACGAATCCCCTGCAGACTTGTTTGTAAGTTGGTAACAAATGAATGGGTAAAATTAAAATCGCGCAAATTACCCACCTCAGAACTGAATCGAGTGTAATAGTCAGGAAAATTATTCGCTATATCACCGATCTGCTGTATGATTGCCGGAATAAGCAACAGAAGTACCAGCGTAATAGCTGCGAAGAGTGAAACATACAGAATAACGACGCCAAATACCCGGGGGATTTTATGTTTTCGGAACAGCCACTCCACCGCAGGCGTCAACGCGCTTGCCAATACAAATGAGACAATAACGACACCTATTACATCCCGTATAAGATACACAAACCCAAGTGCAATAAACACAAAAACAACCTTGAGTATCGTCAGTGTTGATATAGTAATGCTGACTTCTTGGCGTTCTTTCATGGTGCTAGTATACCATCTCTTTTATTTGCCGAAAAGCGACTTGAACTGAGCGTGTGAAAATGGCCCGATCCCCGCTGCCGACCACGCGCCTTCCCGAAAAACGTGTTTTGCGACGCGTAAAATATCACACTCAGTCACACAATCAATTTCCTGTAAACGAGCTGTTGGCGCTTTCACTTGTCGCATAAATAGCTGTTCATGACCATACCATTGTGCCACCTTTTCGGATGCTTCCATTTGCATGATAAGCTTTCCTTTTAGGTATTCCTTTGCGCGAACTAATTCTTCTTTCGAAACAGCAGAGGTTCGGATTATTTTTATTTCTTTTTGAATCGCACGTATAGCCTCAGGTAGACGTTTAGAAGAAAGACCAGTATAGATTGTAAACAATCCTGTGTCTTCGTATGATGTTACATCTGATTTAATGTAATAGCACAATCCTAATCGTTCGCGGATCTGAATGAAAAGTCGAGAACTCATACCGCCACCTAAAATTGCACTGAGCAGTTCTAGTGGTGCAGCATCTTTGTGGTTATGATCGACGCCTTCGTATCCGAATGCAATCTGTGACTGTTCTGCTTTCTTTTGTTGTACTAAAATTTTCTTCGGAGTAAATCGAGCCTGTGTTATGCGGGGGAAACGAGCGCGAGAATTTTTTTGCGTGCCAAATATTTGCCGCACGATCTTTAAAGTTTTTGAATCGACGTGACCAGCAACAACGCATAACATGTTAGCTGGTTCATAAAAACTTTTCTTATACGCAACTAGTTTGCTTCGTGGAATTGTCGCAATAACTTTTGCGGGTCCAGCGATGGACATGCCCAGAAGTGAGTCGGAAAATGCAGCCTGCTCATAAAGATCTTCAATATGCATCATTGGATTTTCTTCATACATATGAATTTCTTGGATTATCACCTGTCGCTCTCGCGTCAATTCTTTTACATCAAACACAGAATGAAACAACATGTCTCCCAAAATATCCGCGGATTTGGAGAAGTGTCTCGACGGCGATTTGATGTAATAGCCGGTAAAATCTTTACTCGTAAACGCGTTAAATTCTGCGCCCAATGATTCCAACTCTTGAGAAATAACTAACGTAGACGGTCGGCGCTTTGTTCCTTTAAACATAAGATGTTCAATAAAATGCGACACGCCATTAATGCTCGGCGTTTCGCTGCGTGATCCAACTTTGCAAAAGACGAAAAGAGATGTTGCGCGCGTGCCCGACATTGGAACGACAAGAACCTTCATTCGGTTACGGAGTGAGTACCGAGAAAATTGAGTTGACATACACTAGGTGGTAAATTGTTCTTTAAAAAATGACACTAATTGTTCTATGGGTACACGTTGCTGCTCCATGGTATCACGATCACGGACTGTAACAGCATTATCTTTCAATGAATCAAAATCGATTGTTACACAATATGGTGTGCCGATTTCGTCCTGTCTGCGATATCTGCGTCCTATTGATTGCGAATCGTCATACATCACCGCAAATTGTCTCTTCAGCGTATCAGTAATTTTCTTTGAAAGTGCAGAGAGCTCCTCTTTTTTAGAAAGTGGCAATATAGCAATCTTTATGGGCGCGAGTGCTTTGTGAAATTTCATGACTACTTCTGATTCTTTTGTGCTTTTAGTGGTTTTTGTACGCCCACCTTCAACCTCGGTGTATGCGTCTAATAAAAATGCAAGCGCGGCACGCTCAACTCCGATCGACGGCTCAATACAAAACGGGATAAAATCTTCATGCGTCTCTTCATCTTTGTAGGATTGCTTATGTGCCTTCAGGTCAAAATCCTGACGATTCGATATCCCTGTGAGCTCAAGCCACTCTTTATCAAATGGGAATTGATACTCCAAATCAATTGTTGCTTTTGCGTAATGTGCTAGCTCGTCTTTTTTTTGTGCTTTTTCACGCAGATGTTTTGGCTGCAACCCCATATCTACAAACCATTGCTTCGTCTCTTTCACCCAATGCGCGAACCACTTATCATCATCTTTCGGTTTGCAAAAAAATTCCAACTCCATCTGTTCAAACTCACGCGACCGGAAAATAAAATTACCTGGTGTGATTTCGTTGCGAAACGCCTTGCCAATCTGACCTATGCCAAACGGAAGTTTCATGCGCATGGATTCTCGGACATTACTGAAATTTACGAAAATCCCCTGTGCGGTTTCTGGACGCAAATACGCTACCGATGACGAATCATCAACTGGACCAACGCGCGTTGCAAACATCGTATTGAATTCTCGGACATCAGTGAAATCAGTACTCCCGCATGTCGAGCAGGCTCCGCTATTTTTCCCCTGTGCTATATCCTCTGGACGCATGCGCGCGTGGCATGATTTACATTCAATGAGGGTATCATGAAAACCCATCACATGGCCGCTTTGGATAAACACTTCTGGATTAGTAATAATTGAGCTATCGAGGCCCACAACATCGATGCGACCCTCTACGAACCGTTTCCACCAACTTTGCTTGATATTGTTTTTTAGCGCGACTCCAAGCGGTCCCCAGTCCCAAAAACCCTGCAGTCCACCATAAAGTTCTGCGGTCGGATAAATAAACCCGCGCTGTTTTGCAAGTGAAACTAATTTTTCCATTTTGTCTCCCTTTGCCATGATGATATCCTACCCTAAATACGCGCTTCATGACAAGCGTGCCCTATGCTATACTCTTTTTATATGAAAAAGACACTTCTCATTACTATCTTGGTCGTTCTCTGTCTCTTGCCTCTTGGCGCCCATGCTGTTTTCAAGTTTGACACTGGGGATATAATAAAAAATTCACTGCCACTTTCCGATAAAGACGCAAAAACCACTGTAATGGATTTCGTGAGATACGGGCTATCGCTCGTAGGCTTGATAGCGGTTGTAATGATTATTTACGGCGGTATTCGATATATGACCTCTCGCGGCAACCCTGATGCTATAAAAAATGCCCGAGAAATCCTCAAGTGGTCAATTATTGGTCTGATCGTAATTATCTTTTCTCAAGTAATTATTAATAACTTAGACCAATTCGTAAGGAAAAACTAGGAGTATTCTTGGGCTTTTTTCACGCGAATTTTTCCACCTTTTTCAAGTATCGCGATATCACGTCGTGAAACTTTCCCTTGCAGTAAACTTTCAGCAAGAGCGTTATCAACCCGATCTTGAATCGCCCTGCGCAAAGGACGGGCGCCGAATACCGGATCGAATCCAATCCGAGCTAATTCCTCAATAGCATCTGGTGCCGCCTGTAATGTAATCCCTTTCTGCTCTAGTCGTTCCGAAACCTGTTTTAGTAATAATTTCACTATTTCGATAATCTCTTCAAACGTAAGCGGACGAAAGACGACCACACCATCAAAGCGATTTAAAAACTCTGGGCGGAAATACTGGCGAAGTTCCTGATTCACGAGCTGCTGTTTTATTTGGTCGACTGTATGACCAGCACGAACTTCATCTTGGATGAAGTCACTCCTTGCGTTCGAGGTTGCGATAATAATTGTATTAGTAAAATCAATCGTCCGTCCAAGTGCGTCGGTCAAACGGCCATCATCCATAACCTGCAAAAAGACATTTAAAATGTCTGGGTGCGCTTTTTCCAATTCATCAAGCAAAACAAGTGAAAACGAATTTGTGCGAACAGCTTCAGTCAGATACCCTGGCTGACTGCTATAAGAAGATCCAATTAACCTGCCTAAACTCGATTGATCTTGATACTCAGACATATCAACACGAATCATATTATTTTCATCTCCGAAATATACCTGCGCAACTGTTTTTGCCAATTCAGTTTTTCCTACGCCAGTCGGTCCAAGGAAAAGAAAATTTGCAATCGGACGTTTTTGATCGCGCAGCTCAGCACGAGCACGACGTAATGCCGACGCTACGAGCGTCACCGCTTCATTCTGACCAACAATTCGTTTGTGCATTTCTTCTTCAAGCCGCATCAACTTATCTGACTCCTCTTCTGTTACTTGCGTAACAGGGATATTCGCACGCTGAGATACAATGACCGCGACATCTTCATCGTGCACAAATGTATCTTTACCTTTTGTTGTTGCGACGTATGACGCGACCTCCTGTAATAAATTAATCGCTTTCTCTGGAAGATACTGCTCATGCATGTATCGATTTGATAATTCAACAGCTTTTACAAGGGCTCCATACGTAAATAGTACTTTTTGTTTATACTCAATCACACCTGAACGACCCTCTAAAATTAAAACCGCGCCATCTGGGTCAACCTCATCGATCGCGACCGATTCAAAATTATTCATCAGTGCTGATGATTCTATACTTTGACGGAACTTTATTGGCGTTGTTGTTGCAATCACCGGCAGTCCAAATCGATCCATGGCCTGCACAAGCATGTCTGAAATATCTAAATTCTGGGCGCCCTGGGTCGAAAGCCCAACAACACTTTCAATATTTTCTATGAAGAGGACAACATTTCCAGCGCGTGCAATTTCATTTAAAATTCGAAGTACTCGTTCCTCTAACTCGCCAGCGCCTGTTGCGGATCCGATAAGCGACGGCATAAGCAATTCCACAAAACGCTTATCCTGTAAGATTTCCGGAACCTCCTCGGATGCCATGCGCGAGGCAATACCTTCAATAATACTACGCTTGCCGACACCTGGAAACCCGACAAGAATAATACCCTGGCGTCCTGTTTCAAAAATGCGTGCAATCTCTTCGAATTCACGGTCCCGATCTATGGTTGTATGCAACGCACCAACTCGCGCAGCCTGTGTCAGGTCTCGTGAGAATGTATCCAAGAGCGGTGTCGCAACGGCCGTATACGATCTATTCATGTTGCCTTTTGGTTTTTTTATTGCGAGTGTCCGCCACGTCTGATAGCTTTTTGATGCTGCTCTATCAAACATAATCCATTGAACTGCTTGCGTAATCATTTTATCCGTTATGCCAAGGTCATATAAAATTTCTGTTGCGTCGTTTTCTTCCCGAGCTATAACCTGCAACACATGCAACGCACCGACTTGAGTCATATCCTCGTTGGCTGCCTCGTGAAACGCGCGGAGCAAAAGTCGCTCAGACTCAACTGACATACTCGTTGCTCCTTTGTCATATTTCGAGAAAACAAATGCAAGTCGCTTTTGAAAATCTACCGGATTCACTCCTAAGCGCAAAAACACGAGTTGCACATCCTTTTCAGACAACAGACTTGCAAAAATATGCGCGATCCTTACTTCTGTTTGGCCAAGCCGATGCGTTAACAAATACGCGTCTTCAAAAATACGAAGTGCTCCATCAGCGACATATGGGGTAATGTCTTCAGCTTGATCAATATAGGGCTGCAGTTCTGTCCATGACGCTTGCGGCGCAGGCACCTGATCCATCGTGCGATAGCGTCGTGGGATCTGATGAAGCTCTGTTTTCATTCGTCCGAAACGCGCGATAATCGCAAGATCAAAAAAAAGAGAAATCGCAAACAGCAACAACGTTGGTTTCCGTTGCGTTATAAAAGAAATTGGATCCAAGGCGGTATGCTGATACTGAAAAAATTCGTACAAAACAAACAATAAGCCCACGGCTCCAAAAAAAACAAACAAGCCGTTAATAAAATTTCGAGCTGAAAGCTGGGCACGACGTTCTAAAATATGACCCATCGATAAAACCTTCTTTGTCACAAACCACGCGCCACCGAAAAACAATAACCCATGCGGGCGACCAGTGAAGCCCTGTCCTGCGGATCCAGAAAAAAGAAATTGGTTTTTTTTCATATACTAAGCGTTACACCAAAAATCTGATACAACAAATAATATAACACTGCTAACGGCCCAAAAAGCCACAACCCAAAGAGCATGAATAGCACCGTAAGCCACAACACAAACTTCACAAATCGATAGAGTAAAACTGCTATTCGCAGAAAGAAACTAATAATACGACCAGCTATATCATACTGAGCATACATTGGCACAAACAAATTTTTTACCCAAATTTTCAGGCTTAATGACTGTGCCATCCGGTTCGCCTGATTCATAATAAACTGAATAACACGCACGGTACCGTGCGAATACCACCACAGTGGGAACGCGACAAAATCTCCTAAGAAATCCTTAAAGAAAAATCGAACAGATGATGAGGTATATGAATCGTTCATAAAGCTCGTGTACATCCAGAATACCAAAAAGACGTCCTATTCACAACTAGTGAGGCGACTTTCGTAAAGGTTTTTTCGATTTAGCGAAACAGCGAGTACACTGACTCGTTCCGATTGTCGTGGTAGTGATTCTTGAGCATTGCCTCTCTTATGAGGCCACGATCTTCTAGAAATTCTTTTGCGTGCCCCCTGTTGTTGGAAATAACCATAAATACCTTTCTAAGTCGCTGTTGTTGCTGCCGAAAATAATAGTCAATCGACGCAAGCGAAGTATCGAAAAGTAGTTCAGCAGCCGATCGGACAAATTTTCGTTCCGGAATGGCAAAACGAATTACTTCAACCACGCCATGCTTTGGTAAGCCACGATCTTCCCAGCCCATAAGCCCGAGCATGTTTGTGCCGTCATGGACTCCTCGAAACTCACGTCCTTTTGAAAGCTCATGCAAAAATGCTTGAGCTGCTTCTTGGTCGGAAAAAAATCTATTACTTTGTCGCAATAACGGAATGACCAATTGCGCGTCATGCGGTGCTAGTCGTCGGGTAAAAAAGCTCATAAAAAAATAAGTTAGATGATAAGACATACCCGTGTGCTTTCACACAGGGAATGTAACTGTGTTCGAGATTTCGTTACGGTGTCGACTGCGCCACAACGATTCCTTGGTCTCTTGCTTGTGTGTCGTCTGGAAGATCGCTCGTTAACATTGCAGCCTCGTCTTCTAGATCAACGCTAACGAATTCATCTCGTGCGGTCACGAGTGATTTATTAAGCAAGACAAGCACGCTTCCTTCCTGATCAGTAGTTGGCGTCACGCTCACAGAAAAACTTGCTTCCAATTTTGGGAAAACCGCACCAGCGCCCGCGGGAACGCGATTAATGCTCCAGAGAATTTCACGAGTTTGGGGGTTATAGGTAATCGGACTACCAGCCGATATAACCGCATCATCTACCCACGCGACGCTAGATGGGAGTTTTGCTGATATTGAAACTCCAGAAATATCATTTGCTGTATTTGTAAGGTACCAATATACCTTATAAGTTGTTTTAGATCCGACCTCAGGTGGAAGGGACCCGGAACCCACTTCTTCACCAGATGCAGTATAATAACGAGCCTCTGCTACAAGATCAACCAACGTTGAAATTCGCGTTTCTAGCACATCACTCGACGAGAAATCATCTTGACTTAAACTTTCAGCTGCAACTAATTTTGAAAGAATATGAAATTCCTGGTCACCATCTGCCGAGATAGGAGCATCTATAACAATCGGCACGGTTAAAGTAAAGTTTTTTGTATCCCCAGGCTTAATACTTGCGAGAGAATCAACTTCGGACTTGGTCCACACAATTGAAGAATCCTTCAGCACGCCCCCATCAACTGAAGCGACTTTATCCCAATCTATAAGGTCTGCGGTCACGCCCGCATTTGTTTCACCATCAAACTGTAGTGTCACGACAACATCTTCGAGCGGGACATCGCCGTCATTTGTATAAGAAACGTCGTATGTTACTTCTTGCCCCCACATTACGTAGTCCCCTTGTTCGGTCGTTGCTTTCACCTCAAGCGTCATCCCAGCTTTTATAAGAAGTACCAAAAATGTTTTTTCTGTTTGCGGTGTAAAAATGCCTTGAGAATTCACAAATCCGATTTTTACTTGAAATTGCGCTTGATCACCGACCTGGCCCGAAAGCGATCCGAAAAATGAAACCGTGTCATCGGACCGCGAGTCCAGCGATTCGATGTCCCACGCATTATGATCAGCCTGCGGATCTGCGTTTGTCATAGTGTATGAATCCGGCGGAACAAGCAAAACGCGCAGTCCGTCAATTGCTTCGTCTGACGTGTTGGTGTAGGTAATTTTTGTTTCAAATTCTTTTGCCGGGATAACGCGCAACGGCGCATCTACTTCGAGCGAAAGCGCTGAAGTATTTATAGTTACCAAGGTACTCGCTTCTATTGTAAATCCATAATTGAAATTTGATGGGGTATAGGCCAGTGTACCAGAAAAATTTTTCACGGAACCAACGTCACCTACAAGTTGTCCCTTAATGGCAAGCTTTCCGCCAGCGTGCGCATCTATGTCGCCCAATAGCCACGTATTTGGTGCTGTATTCATAGGCGTACTTGACTGAAATGTAAAGCCGTCGGGGAACTGCATAGTCAGCTCGACATCTTTTAAGTCAAGATTTTCGTTATTTATGTATTCGACATCCAATGTGATCACCTCGCCTGATGCCACCTGTTCGGACGCGCTAATGGTAAATGAAACATCCTGACCAAATTTTGACGCTCCCTTTGTAAAATACAAAAAACCCGCAAACGCTAGCCCAAATAAAATAAAGAGGACGATAATAATCCGAATCAATAGTCTTCGGCGTGCGTTTCCCTGTACAAATGTGGACATATCTTGTTTCTTGTTGCCGCCAAGCAATTTTTCAAGTTCTGTCGTGTCGCCTTTTCGTGAATGCTCACGAGGGACCGAAAGATGATCTTCTGCCTGTGCAATTTCCTGTGCGCCTCGAGCTGCATTTTTCGCCTGCGTAACCCTCACTGGGATAGAGTGATCGGCTGTGTGTTTTTTTTGTTTATTTCTCATTACTTATAGTATAGCAAACTTTTCAATATAGTTTTACTTTGGAAAAAAATCTGCCAAGGCACGATCAGTCTGTAAGCTGCCGGCATCATATTCCTCAAGTAAAATCGACATATACTCACGCTGTTGCTGAGCTTGACTGCGTGTTATTGCGACTCGAAAACAATCAGATGGATTTTTTTGTTGGGCAAAACGCAATAACGACCTAGCTTCTTTAGAGATAAGACGATATGGTTGCCCGCGAACTGCTTGGTGCTCATGTAAGCCATCAGACCGCAAAGCAAATGAAGTGGTATCCTGACCGTCTTGACCAAGTAATGGTGCGTGCCCAAGAATTTGCAATACATGCAAGTCAAAAGAAACTGTTCCATAAAGCAAACGCTCCGCGCGTACGGCTGGCTCAGTGTGTACCTCGCGCAAAAATATTTCAAGTAAATCGAACAGTGTTTTCTCTGGATGCTCCTGACGTGTGATTTTGTTTACGACATCAAGCGCATGCTGGAAGACCCAGCTGCGGGGCAATGACCGCAAAACATCCGGATAGACATCTCGAATAACACTCCCGCCCAATGTGAATCTGCGTTGCGCGATAATATACACCTCAAGCACCGCTGCCATCTGCATACTGGATTGCAACTTGCTATCAGCTTTTCGAATCCCCTTTGCAAGTACGTCAATTTTCCCGCGGTCACGGGTGTAGAGCGTATAAATCCGATCAACTGAACCAATGTCAACGCTTCGCAAAATAAACGCTGGAGTTGAAAACGAAATCATGAGCGTACGGTAAGTCCGAGTGTAATTTGCTCATCAGAAATTTTTGCAACTTTTTTCACCTCTACTGTATCGGGTATTGAAAAATCAATCTCAAATACACCTGCGGTCGATTTCAATTCTTCAGTGTATCCAGAAATCAGATCCATAACTGTCTTACCTGCCGACACATATAATGTAATAATATCACCTGGTGTTAGACGCGCGAGTTTGCGCAAATCATTTACATGACGTAGCAATTCTCTCTGCTTACCTCGCAACTCCAATGCGGGTGTCATTGCGACAGACAAACCAACGTGGACACCGTTTCGCTCTTGCGCAGGAATATCAGCGGTGATTTTCGACACGTAACGAATTTCATCAACGTTTACTTCTTCGGCAATAATGGCGAGCATCTCTGCGGGGATCTCAGTAGTTGTTTCCGCAAACGCAAGTGGTTGGCGAGATTTAATATTTTTTTCTTTCCGTATGCTCAAAATAAGTTCAACGACAGTACGAGCTTGTGACATCCCCGCTATAAGTGATGAATCAACTCCTTCTATTTTCGAAGGCCAATCTGTGAGATGTACTGACGCAGCAGCTTTTGACTTCCCCTTCAATAGAAGATACATGCTTTCAGAGAAAAGGGGTGTAAACGGTGCAAACAGACGGATTGTTACCCATAATGCAAATCCAAGAGTTTGCTGTGCCCCAGGATCAGCAGACTTCATACGGTCACGACTCCGACGGACATACCACGTTGATAAATCCTGAACAAAATCCCGTAACGCACGCGAACCTTCAAAGACGTGAAAAGCCTCCAATTCATGAGTGACGGTTGCTCGGGTTTGCTCAAGCCGAGCAAGAAGCCAACGATCGAGCACGTGAGATGAAGCCGGTGGGACAGTGGTAATACCTTGCTTTGTATACATCAAATAGAAAGACTGGACATTCCACAATATCATAAACACCTTGCGAACGATTTCTCGTAGCGCGTCTTGCGAAAACAATTTCACGTCTCCTGGTTGATTCATTGAAAAGAAAAGGAACCGTAACGGATCAGCTCCTGTTTCATGAAAGACTTTCCATGGCTCAACAATGTTTCCTTTTGACTTGGACATTTTCTCACCTTTCTCATCCATGATATGCCCAAGACAAATCACATTTTTATATGATGTCCCTTTTTGTAGTACCGTAGAAACAGCGAGAAGTGTGTAAAACCAACCACGCGTCTGATCAATCGCCTCTGAAATATAATCAGCTGGATATCGAGTCCCGTCTTCAATTTCGTTTGCGTGATCAAACGGGTAGTGCTCTTGCGCAAACGGCATTGATCCTGAGTCAAACCACACATCAGCAACTTCTTCAACGCGCTTCATCGTGCCCTTCTTGCAAGTACATTTCAACTCTATGTCATCAATATACGGACGATGCGGATTCAGCGGAATATTTTTTATTTTCACCGCCTGAACTTTCCCACGCTCAGGATACGGAAAATCGTCCAGCTGTTTTACTGGCTTTCCTGATTGTGCAAAAAGAAATGCCCATATGGGATCGCCATGCGATACGATTAAAATACGCTTATCTTTGTACTGCTGCAGCCGATCGATTACAGCTTCTGTCATGCGTCGAGAAACTGACGCAAGCGTCTCACCTCGTTCAGGTGCTTGCTGCCATCGCATCCAATGATACGGAAAATCTTTGAAAATTGGTTCATTGCTTTTTCCTTCGAATGTAGGATACAGCAGCTCACGCAGACGCGTATCAACTATCACCTCACATGTTGTGGTGTCAGCAACAATTTGCGCGGTTTCTTGGGTTCGCAAAAAATCAGAAGTAATAATAATATCAATCTTTCCTTTTAATTTCTTCGCGGCTTGTTTAATTTGTTTTTTTCCTTCCGGCATCAGATGCACATCGTCTTTTTCTTTCACACATCGGTTCACGTGCTCGTGATTGCTTTCGGCATATCCATGACGTAAGAAATAAATAGTCCGTGATGATTCCGGCAGCGTTTCTTTGATCGCGCGCTTTCGTAGTTCATCAAAGCTCCCCATGACTTCAGTCTTACCACAGGCAGCGCATTCCCAAATGGGCAGTGGCGTCCCCCAATATCGTTCACGGGAAAATGCCCAATCTTTTGTTTCACGAAGCCATTCACCAAATCTTCCCTCTTTTATATGCTTGGGAACCCACGTGATCTCTGAATTGTTTTTTTGCAATTCTTTTCGAAGTGAGGACATACGCACATACCAGCTATCTTTGGCATAATACAAAAGTGGCGTTGAACAACGCCAACAAAATGGATACTCGTGCGTAAATGGTTCAACCTTCAACACATTCCCTGACAAGGAAAGTGTTTCAAGGATATGTTTCTCTGTTTGCTCATCTTTTACAAACATACCCGCGAGCCCTTTCACGGTCGACACGAAATGACCGGTTGTGTCGACGGTATGTTGAGTCGGCAACTTCTCTGCGATTCCAAGCTGGTAATCATCCTCGCCATACATCACTGCTGTATGCACAACACCAGTACCATCTTCCG
>CAZGDO010000012.1:0-23720 GCA_964524365.1 uncultured Gammaproteobacteria bacterium
GCTTTGCGCCGAGGCTTCCAATCTTGATTTTTCGAAATGTGATTCTTGGCGGAGGAGAGAGGATTCGAACCTCTGAGACCCGTAAAGGCCTAACGCTTTTCGAGAGCGCCCCGATCGACCACTCCGGCACTCCTCCGTAACAAAAGTGTAGCATGCCAAACAAGAAGCAAAAAAGCAAGCTCACGATCGCAGTATGCTAGTCTATGGTTAATGGGAACTCTGTTGCCAGTTCGCCCGAATAATAAAATTCAAATGACAAAGAGCCAAATGAATATTTTTTGTCGCGTATGGTAATTGTTGAGCCGCCAACTTTTGGGTTTTCGTTTGGCTTGCTCTGGTTGAAACCGACATTAAATAACGTTCCGATTATTTCAGGTCGGTCACTAATTGAGAGCCCAGCGTTTTCCCATTGCGTCATCATTTGTTTCATATACAGTCCGCCGTAGAGATAGGAATAATAATAATCATTTTCAGTTGTCAGTCGGTTGTACCGCTCTGTGTCTGGGTCGTTGCTTGAAAAATCAAGATCGTGTTCGTGATCAGGTCCTAGATAATAAGGTGAAGAAGAGTCTTTTAAGCGCTCTTCAATTTGTTTTGCCGTTGCTTCTTTGATACCCATAACACCGAGTGAAATTTTCGTAGCGTTACCCAAGATAGTGAGTGGCTGGAAAAACTTTTCAAACAGTTCACGTTGACTATGGAACAGACGTAATTGCTCCACAGTCAGATTTGCCACAATCAGACGTGGATCAATTTCTGCCTTTTTTGCAGCTGTGTCGATTGCTTCCTTATCTTTCGTAATCGCTGAGCTTATTGTCGCCCATTCGTCAGTGTTAATCCAAGGGTACAGATTTTCACCAACAGTTGAGTCAAGTGATGTAGCAATGTCTTCTTCTGAAACCTGTTTTGGGTCGCAGTCGGTTGGGATTTCTTTTCCGTTGTCTTTTACTTGCAGGTCGGCGGCAAACAGCATTTTTTTCGTCAACGTATCGTTATAGGCAATTGTGTATTCATTCAAAATGGTTGAGGCATTTTTTGGATACAACGTGCCAAGATCCTGGATTTCACACAGCATTTCACTTTTTGTTTTTCGAAGGGTCTCAAGATAGACAATCAGCTCATCAATTGTTTTTAATGTTCCAACTGAATCCGCGGTCCAGAGGTTCGTCGAGTTGTTTGTTGACGTGTTCGATAGTTCTTGAAAGTCGTTATTGTGGGAATCAACCACACCTTTTTCGTCGGTAATATGAAACTTTATGGCAAAAAAACCTACAACAAGAATGACGCCTGTCGCCGCAAAACCGTAGACGAGGATTTTCCAGATAGCTTTAAAAAATTTCCGAAGAGTCATGTGCGTCAAAACTACCACTTATGGTAGTAAGTGTAGCACGTTGGGAAGAAAAAAAAATCAACAACTCAATCCCTTTAAGGTCAGTGATTTTCTTTGAATGTATTATTCTTCTCGAAGTGCTTGCATCGGATCAAGTTTTTGTGCCTTACGCGCCGGCACGACCCCAGCTATCCAGCTTAAGAGACCCAGCCCAATAACCACAAGTAAAATATCTTTTACCGAGAGATTAATAACGCCATTTATAAATCCAGCATCGGCAAGTTGTTGTTTGAAAAGATTGTTTATGAGTTCTTGAACGCCAAACGCAATCACGGTTCCGAGCAGCGCGCCAATTACGCCGATAATAATCGCTTCATATGAAAACAGTCTGCGTACATTTTTGTTTGGCACGCCGAGTGCTTTGAGTAAACCAATTTCTTTTGTGCGCTCAAATACAGACATAAGTTGGGTGTTGATAATACCAAACGCAGCAGCCAATAACGCGATCCCACTAAAGCCAGCGAGTCCGAGCGTAATTGAATTAAGTACAGTAGAGATTGTGTCCGTAAAATCGCTTATGCTACTTAATCCGTAGTTTTGGTTTATTGCTTGTATATCACTTCGTGCTTGAGCTTCAACGTCAGTAGAAGAAAGAAGAACGCTAGCCGAAGCAAATTTGTTATAGTCCGCTGTATTTTTAAATTGATCGTTATAAATTGATGCAAGCGCGTTGATACTGAGGGTTGCAATCCCGATTGTTGATCCACCTCGGGGTCCGAACCCGTTATTAGTTTTTATCACACCAACGATAGTAAATTGTTTTTCTTGTATGACCGCGTTTCTATCATAATACCCCACAACCACCTCTTTGCCGACCATCTGGTCAGTCGACAATCCAAAAGAATCCGCGTAGGTATCAGAAAGCACAACGTCTGAATCTTTCCAATCCGTTGGATACGTACCGCTAACCGCCTCAACAGTGTTATATGATTGTTCTTGAACGCTATTTACAACAAATGAATTCTTGCTATCCGCGAGTTTGATGTATTCAAAAGAGACAGCATAAGAAGGCCAAACACGAGCAACACCAACGACGGTTGCTAGCTGGTCGATTTGTTCCTTTGTCATTAATTGGACTTGCCCTCCGCCATCGGGACCATCTTGATACGATGTGATCACTTTTGCGTCGGGGTTATATGCTGACACACCGGTTGCGTTTTTATCCGCTGCACTTTTTAACGTGACGGTCAGAACAAGATTTGTAATGTCTGCGAGTTGTGTATCAACTGTGCTTCGTAGCGCGTTTCCAAGTCCGAGCGTTAACACGAGCGTAATCGCACCAATTGATAGAGCAAGGATTGTGAGCACGCTACGGGATTTGTTTCTTCGTAAGTTTCGAAAACCTCGTTTTATAAGATCTCTTCTTTTCATACAGTTAATTCCTTCCCTTTGTGGTCAACAATTTTGCCATCCTTAATAGTTATTGAATTTTCGAATTGGTCCGATAAATCCTTGTCGTGGGTCACAACGATAAGCGTGCTATGTATTTTTTTATTTAAATCAAAAAGTATTTTTTCAACAGTTTCACTTGTGGCTGAATCTAAATTCCCGGTTGGCTCATCTGCGAAAATAATTTTTGGTTCCCCGACAATAGCGCGTGCGATGCAGACTCGTTGTTTTTGCCCACCGGATAATTGCTTTGCCTTACTATTGGCTTTTTCGCTGATATCGAGAATATGAAGCGCTTTCATAGCCTTCTCTTTTCTGTGTGTCACTCCGCGTATTTCAAGTGTTACCATAACATTTTCTAAAACCGTTTCTTCGTTTTGAAGATAAAAATCTTGGAACACAAATCCGATGTCTTCATTACGAAAACGGTCAATTTCTTTTTGGGAACGGGTCCATAAGTTTTCATCTTGGATTAAAATTTTTCCAGATGTTGGACGATCAAGACCAGCAAGTGCGTGCATGAGTGTTGATTTGCCTGAACCGGATTTTCCTAAAATAGCGAGTGCGGCACCTTCTTGCAAACTAAATGAGACCGAATCAAGGGCTCTAAACGCAGAGCTGCCCTCTCCATATATACGTGTTACATCCTTTACAACAATCATAGCCCTCGATTAATAGTCAAGTGTGCGCGTAGTATACAATAGAAACTAAAAAATGTGTACTTTATTTCGAATCGACGTAAAAAATGCTTTGACTCTTCAGCTTTCAATAGGTATGTCAAAAGTGGTTGATGTTTTTGTAAATAACTACAAGAACATAAGTGCCAAGTTTGAATTGGATTTCATATTTCCGTTTTTTGAAATCATCGTGATATACTTGCTCATATGAAGAAAGTTTTTTTGATATTTTTGATCTGGTTTTTGGCAATTAATGTCTTCGCGTTGCTACCGATCGGTGCCATCCATGTTTCGAAACACCCAATAACCGGAAATGACAACCCCCTTCCTCAATATGTTGAAACACCCAGTTGGTCGCTAACGCGATTGCATCCCCACTGGGATGAATATTGGTATTTGTCGGTTGTGCAACGTGGATATTTTGATTCACAGGACGCACTTTTTTCAAACGCGGCATTTTTTCCGCTGTACCCGATGACAATTTCAGCGCTCGACGTGTTTATTCACAATCCGATAATTACTGGCGTTATCCTTAGCTCCCTTTGTCTTTTACTAGCCGTTTGGATGCTCTATCTTCTTGTAAAAGATTTTCATCCAAAAATACCTCCCATAAAACCAATTATATATCTTTTATTGTTCCCAACGGCGTTTTTTCTTGTGTCGATGTATACCGAATCAATGTTTCTCTTTTTGTCGATCACCTGTTTTTATTTCCTACTTAAAAAGAATTTTTGGATTGCTGGAATATTCGGCTTTCTTGCGGCACTCACTCGTATTACTGGCGTCTTTCTAGTAATCCCGTTTATCTGGGAGTTGTACATGGCTTATAAGCCGAAACTGTGGCGCAAAGAACTGCTTTCCGTTTTAGGCATCCCGTTAGCTGTTATCGCGTATTTTACCTATCTTGGCGTAAAGTTCCACAATTTCTTTTTATTTTTTAAGGCTCAAGCTGACTGGGGACGAAATTTTTCATTTTCACATTTTTCTTTTTTACCATCATCAACGACAAGTTATCCGCCACTCGATATGTTATGTGTTGTGTTTGGTGTTGTAGCGGGCGTGTATTTGATTCGTAAGATTCGAGTATCTTATGGTCTGTATGTGCTTGCGGTTATTGCTGCAACTATTGCCTCGGGATCACTTCTGAGCATGGAGCGGATTCTTTTAGTATTGTTTCCTTTGTATATCGCACTCGCGCATATTAAAAATAAAAAAATTACTACAACCTGGTTGGTTGCCTCAACGTTGTTACTGAGCGTTTTTACTTTGTTGTTTGTTCAGGGCTCCTGGGCTGGTTAAACCTATTCAAGTTCACGAACCGATGTTCGTCTTCCGCCTTGTGATGATACGAATATTTTGCCGTGTCCCGCAGCGATGTCATATCCGCCCCGCCACCATGTTTCAAATTCAGTCATCGAGAGTAGTTTTTTACCCGTAAGCGAATACATGCGAAAATCAGGACCACCACCTGCTTGTGGCGCGAGAACGATTTCCGGCGCGTCGGATCGTGTTACGACATTAGCAAGATCAATATGTACGCCGCCATGGAATCCTTCGCCATATGAGAAAAAGTGACGAGTGATATTCCCATATTGATCAAAAACGCGAATGTCTGGTCCGCCATGAGTTGCCGGGCTGGTTGCGATAACTCCCTGGAAAGAATCTGTTTTTGATGTGGCCGATACGTCAAACCCGCCTTTGAACCCGAGACCGTATGTTAAAAATTCGTATTGATGCTGCCCTTTTGAATTATAGACTTTTAACCATGGCGCATAATCTTTTGCGGGAGCGGTGAGGATTTCCGCTTTACCGTCACCGTCAAGGTCGGCTGCGGCGATACGAACACCGCCCTTGAACCAATTTTCAAATGCGACGAATTCAAGTTTTATATTTCCTTTTTTATCAAAGACACGGACAAATGGGACAGAGTTTTCACCCGCTGCAGTTACGATATCGTTTATTCCGTCGCCGTCTACATCCGCGATCGCAACATCAACGCCACCGCTCATGGATTCATCAAAAGCGAAAAATTGAGAGATCGGTATACCATCCTGCGCAAAGATGCGAACATGCGGGCCGCCACCACCAGCTGCGCCGGTTACAATTTCATCTCCATCGTAGCGCGAATCAAGTTCACCCATCGTTATGTTTGCTCCGCCCTGGAAATTATTGTAGGGCAGAAATTCAGAATCTTGCACCGCATACTCTCGAGCTGGTTCTGAAAGTCGGGGCGCGTAATATAAAGTATCAAATGGATTAATCGGCGCGTCGTTTGGGTCATGAATTTCAAAATGTAAATGTGCTGGTGTTGACTCGGCGTTGCCACTATCACCCATCCAGCCGATGAGTTGTCCCGCTGTCACCGTATTGCCACGTTTCACATCAGGAGCGTATGCAAACATTTCGCCGCCACGTCCGTCGTCAGTACCTGGGCGATCATTATTAATATGCAGATAGTGATAGGTCCATCCGTCTGGCGCTTCAATTTCAACATAGTATCCATAGCTTGGTTCGGGTGATGGGACAAATTTTATAGTTCCCGAAACAGCTGCAACGAGCGGTTGCCCCTTTACGCCAAAAATATCATTTCCAATATGAGTGTGTCCAACGCGTGGCGCGCCGAAATCATCACTGAACCACACGGGGCCGATCACTGGAAATCTGACGTCACGAGTTTCAGCATGCGCGGCTGTTGGATAAAGAAAAACACCAAAAGACGCAAACACGAGCGTGCCGCACAGCATGATGATGTTGATGATTTTGGTTTTCATTTTTATTTTGATATATCAATAATACCTTATTTTGCCCAAAAAGTCAAGCAAAATCGGCATATTTTGGATGCTGATATTTTTTATGTGGTGGAATTTTCCAGAGACGTATCAAGGGCTATTTCATCGTCAATACATTCTTTTTCGTCTACATCAATTATCAGCCCGGCATTTTCCGCAAGCATTCTAAAAAAACTCGGCATATTCATTTTTGGACCGGCGACATGCATAATACCTGAACGGTCACTAAGCGCAATTTCCCAAATTCGTTTTGCAACATCGTCGACGAGTGTTGGCGTTCGAAACATGTTTGTATACGCTGTCACGCGCGGCGCTTTAGAGAGATTGCGAGTTCGCTTGTCCCATTCACCGCCACTTTTTCCATATACGTACGAGGTGCGGACGATAACATAATCGGATAATGCTTCTTTTATTTTTTGCTCTTCTTCGAGCTTGCCTTTTCCATAGGTAGTAATTGGTTGAGGCGCGTCACCTTCTTTGTAGTTGCCGAGCACGCCATCAAAGACAGCGTCTGACGAAACATGAAGTAGGCGGACCTTGTTCGCTTTTGCGTACTCGATTATTGGCTCGATTGCTGTCGCCTCTGCCTTCGATACGTTGATAATGATATCCGGATGGATCTTGGTTAGCAGTTGTTTCGTTTCTTTGGGTTGCGCGAGGTCGCATTTTTCCCATACAACATTTGCCATGTCTTTTACTGATGTGTTATATGTTGCGACCATATTAACATCAGCAGGCTTGAGCTCAAGCAGTTTAAGCCCAATGAATCCGCTCCCACCGATGATTACTACTTTTTTCATACGTAGAGTATAACATTTGTAAGGCTTCTTGATAAAGATTATCCCGCCCAATATCCTTGCACGAATAACATCGTGTAAAATCCTAGTAGCAGAGTTGAGGGGAGCATCCATGCGAGTTTTCCATTTTCACTTTTTATGTGTGCAAGCGCAATGAACAAAGGGAACAGCACTAGAACGATTCTGTTTATGCTAGTAACTGTTCCAGTTGACACAGCGACAAACAGAACAGCGAGGACATAAAAACCGTAGGATTTTTTTACATTTCGTATGAGGTATATGGCAAGTATGATGGAAAGTGCCGTAAAACCCACATCGAGAATCGTATTTGCCGCCGTTCCTGGATCAGCGAATGAAAAGCGCGCAGGGTTTAACATAAAATTTCGACCCCATTGCGCCTGGGCTTTGAAAAAAAGAAAAAAGTTATCCAACTTCACCGCAAGGTAAGTAAAATATGCAAGCGTTCCAACCGGGATAAGGGCAAGAGCAAAGGCTTCTTTTTTAATGACTTTTGATTTATATGTTTCGTAGAGCTCAAAGGCAAAGGGGATGATGAGTAGTAGTCCGGTGATTCTGGTAAGCGCCGCAAGAAAGCCGAATACTCCAGCAATCCAGAAGTTCTTTCTAAATAAAAAATAAAAACAGGAAATTGATAAAAATAGAAACAAAGATTCTGCATACATTGAAATAAAAAAGAAAGTTGTTGGAAATACCAGCATTATAATCACTGTTTTTGTCGGTGAAATACTTGGATGGAATTCTTTCACCAACAAGAAAAGCATCCACGAGGCAAGCAAAAGTATGATACTACTAAGAAGAACGCCGGTAATAATCGGGTTGTGAATAAAGACGTCAATTACTGAAACAATAGCAGGGTAAAGTGGGAAAAAGGCAGCGTTTGAAAATGTCGCTTCGTGGGAGTTGAAATATCCGGATTGCACAACCGACAAATACCAGTATTCATCCCAGTGTGGGTGAAGTTTTTGTAGGCTCCACGTCGGAAGGTTTATGTATGGCGTTAGTAATTCGTGTTCTTGCGCGACAAGGTTTTGTGGTAAATAATTTACTCGATTTGCTGCGAGAAATGCAAATGCGTTAATTGCCACGAACCAGATTAGGAATATCCACAAAATTTTTTTCATGGATTAAGTATACACCAGTTGGTTACATGCTCAGCTATGCAGCAAAAAATTTGAGTGCATCGTAAACGAAGAACACCGGCCATACGATCGATTGCAGGACGCCGAGTACGCCATCCCAGAAGCCAGTTGCGGTTGAGATGAAATAGATAAGCGCGCCGATGAAGCCGAGGCCGTAGAACGCCTCGCCACCGCGTTTGTGTACATTGATATCCATTATATATTTATTTGTTAATTCCTTTTTGAGCTTTGTTTATTCTTGCCTGATTTTTGAGGATTCCTTTTATCACCGCAGTTGGGATTTTTTGATTAAATTTAATCTGGATTATTTTTGCGCCTGTTTCGTATCCTTTTTTCAAAAGATCCGCACGGAGTTTTGCCGATAGCCGTGGCCCACCAAGTCCGAAACTTATGTGGCTCTTAAAAACAGAAAATCCGCCAAGCATGCCATGATACATGTAAAATGGAATTCCCCATTTGATACTTTCTTCAGCTTCTGGGATGGTTAATTGGATAAGCTTACGAAGTTCTTTCAACTTCGGCTGAGCTCCTTTCGACGCATGCGCGATGTATTCATCAATTGTTTTTGCCGCATAGTTTTTCATGAGGTTAGTATATCAAATTTGCCACCCTTTGGTTCGGGTATATATTTATAAAAGCCTGCGGCTCGGGCTGCTTGTTCTGACAGAACGGGACTATTTTTGCATCGCCCAAAAGTAGCAAAACGCTAGTCCTGTGAAAAAAGGTCGGGAACACGTGAATCTTCATTCACGCTGAAATCCCGGCTAGAGCTTTCGTCCGGCTATTTCTTAATGCGTTCATTCTCGATGCCCGTTTCCACGACTTTTTTCAACGGACGGGTTAAGTGGATTTTGCTATTTCCAACCCCGCCAAACTATGGGAAATTGGAAGAATCTGTGTTAAGTAGTACATATATTTGACACATTACTTAACATATGTTAAGCTACTAAATATCACTTAACATAAAGCAATGCAGGAATACATAAGCACAATAGAAGCAGCGAAGAAGCTTGGCATCAGCCGGGTGGCTGTTTTCCAAAAAATTAAAGCGGGTGAAATCAAGGCACAAAAAATTGGTCGGAATTATGCTATCCCCTTAAGTGAAATCAGGGCTTATACAAAAGAAGAGTTGAACGACGAGGCGAGGCAAGCCATTGATCGCGCTGTTCAAAAGACCGTTAAAGAATATGGTGACACATTAAGACAATTGGAAAATGCCTAAACAACTCTACACTCTAACTGTCGAAGAAGTTCAGTATATTGCTCATCGCCTTGCAAAAGAAAAACTTGGATTTAATGAACCGATTCCTGATTTCTCTACGCGCTACCCGGGGAAACTTGAAAGTTGTCTTGCTGCTCCTTTCCAAAAGTTTGCAAAGAAGTCGCTCTATCAAGGGTTGACGCGAAAAGCGTCGGTTACGTTTTATTTGATGATTAAAAATCATCCGTTTCAGAATGGCAATAAACGAATTGCAATGACAAGTATGTTTGTATTGCTGTATAAAAATAAGAAATGGATAAAAGTGGACAATCAAGAGTTGTATAATTTTGCCGTGTGGGTAGCGCAAAGTAATGCAAAATTAAAAAAACAGGTTATAGACGCTATAGAGAAGTTTTTTGATACGTATATCATTGATTTTAAATAAAAGAAAGGTCCCGCTTTTTGAATTTTGCCACCCTTTGGGTGGGCAAAGGGTGGGGCCTAAACCCAGCCCAATCGAAAAACAGGGAACAAACGAATCTCCATTCGTGCATGAAATCCCGGCCAAGCAATGTCCGGCTATTTCTCTCACGCTCATTCCCGATTCGTTTTTCCTCAGTTTTTTTCAACGGGCACCCGGGGGATTTTGTTATTTCCAACCCCGCCAAACTATGCTAAACCAGAAATACCCAATCCGACCCTATTTCACCAATTAAGAAAAGGAAGTAATAAAAGAATATGGAACGCGAACCATTTTTTGAATCATCAGAAGAAGATCATGCTAACGAAGAGCGTGCACGGGCAGAGGCATCGGTATATGCCGGATTTATCCGAGGTAGCGTGGGAGAAGACGAGACAATCCAACTGTTGCAGCAGATTGAACAGAATGAAAATCAATCTGTTATGGAGTCTCTTAAGCACCTTTCTGATCACCTGTCCGTCTCTCTGGAATCTGCAGAAAAAAATCAATGGAAAGCTGAATTAATGCGCGCACTTGATGTCATTGAGATGCAAGATGTGGACAATGATTCAGAAATCAGATTTGCCCGATCAATTATGGCGCACCATCTTTTTGGACTTCAAAAGAAGTATCTGGGTGATGGGAAATCTCTTAGCGTGTTTACACAAGATGTTCGTGAATGGCTCCATGAAAATAGCTCTCGCGTCCCTGCCATTTTTGAGTTGCCAGGTGATGTCATTGAAGGGAAACGCCAACCCGGGTTTATTGAGTCTGTTGATGAGACGCTAAAAAGATATGAGGCAATTGAGAAAACCGTAGAATCTTTACGCGATAAAGTAGATGGGATACTTTTCGGTGGCTCTATGAGCTATGGCCCATTTTTTAATGTCCGCGGGGATAGAGATGAAACAGGCGCCTCAGACCTTGACGGTATTGTGGTGTTACAAGGCGACGCAATGCCTCCGGTAGATAAAATTTTTGATGAGCAAGCGGCAGAAGTATTTTCAGAACGTTTTGCGCATTTTCAAAAACTAAGAACGGAAGCCGACGTGGATGTGATGACCCAAAAATCAAAATTCCGCGACGAGGATTTTGATATTAGTATTCATTTTTTTCCACAAGATGTTTTTAAAAAAATGACAGGCGAGCAATTTGAAACAGCAATACAAAACGACGATGTCGAGGTGCTTTTTAAAGATTATCGGCCGCAACCGTTTCGAGGCAATTCGTTCGATAGTCATAATTTCGATGGGAGTACGTTTGAGTATGACATCCCGGATCAGGAAAAAACCAAAGTAGGAGTTGTTGCAACTCTGCCGGCATATAGGGTTCATGAAAACAAATTATATACCGGTGTTTATCAAAACGTTATCTCACCCGGTTTTGATGTGTGGTATGATAGGGACGGTTCTGTATCTAAAGAAGTAGATTTTTTTAGAAACGCACTTCGGGCACGTATGAAAACTGAAAGCAAAACTGGGCAAGCAGGCACCTTTGAAAAGTCCCACATTCGACAAAATTTATTCTCTCCCCATTTTATTGAAAGGCTTTCAAAAGAAGAAAAATGAAATCAGCCGGAGTATTTTTAAATATTACGACGAATGACCACAAAACTTTAGAAGAACGGATAGGTTTTATCCGCTCGCTTGAAGGCGTGAATCACATCGAGTTGTGGCTTGAATATGCCACGTGGTCAGAAGAAGATTCCGAGTGGCTTAAACAGCAACTCGCTGAATTTGATTTGATTATGCACGCGCCGTTTATTAACATTTCTTTTGTTGCCGATCAAAAAGAGATCAGGGAAGCTTCGGTTGCTATTATGAAGCGCGCTTTTGATCATGCGCGCCTGCTCGGTGTTAAAGTCGTCACTGTACACGTTGGCTGGCGTCCGCTTTACATGTCAGCTGATGAGGCGTTCGCACTTGCCCTACCTGCGATGCAGGAACTTGTACAGTATGCAAAAGACGATTTTCGTGTGAGCATTGAAAATCTGCCAGAAAATTTTGGCACCATGATACGCTATCCGGTGGCGCTTCAAGAAGTAGCGGATATTCTAAAAAAAATTCCCGAACTTTATGCCACGGTTGATCTGGGGCACTGCTTGCAGAACAACGACACTTATGAAGAGTTTTTTACTTCTTATACCGATCGCATTTCAAATATCCATGTGCATAACGCACAGCTAAAAGGAAAAGCGCATTTTGGATTTGAAGAAAAAGGCGATATCGACCTACAGCAATTTCTTAGGTTTCTAAAAAAAATACAATACAAAAACTATTTTACGTTTGAAATTTTGGGGGACGAAAAAATTCGTTCTTCTTGGGAGTTTCTAAAGAGAGTTGTTTAACTTTTCTGTTTATCAACCTGCTTTTTAAAGGATTCTTTTTTGATTTATACTTTTACCCAATGGGCTTCAGTGGATTTTGCTATTTCCAACCCCGCCAAACTATACTAAACCAGAATTATGACATGGAAAGAAAAAAAAAGAAAAAATTAAAAATAAGACCCTCTTTTTTATTAAAAGAATTAAGCTGTTAAGGCAGAATAAGTTATTCTTAGAAATGGTTTTTTGGTATTCTTTATTCTTTGAGGAAGAATTAAAACGTTTTATTGAAATAAGGAATAATATGATACAGTTCCCGGGCTATAAATTGGAAAACTCTTTGCAATACTATAAACCCGAAAAAGAAAATGGTAGCACCTTGGGGGGGTTAATCACAAAAGTAAACAGGTTATACGCAGAAAATAAGAAAATTTTAAGTCTCGTAAAGAAAATTGAAGAATTTAACTCAGTTCGCAAAAAGGTAGTGCATAATTTTTTGTAAGATAATGTTTCTATACAAAGAGAGAATGAAAACATAAAGAAATATTTGCCAGAGTCTAGTAATAAAAGCTGGCACCACCTGTTAGTTGCAATCTCAGAAGAGGTAGTTAAAGATTCTACTGAATTAATCAAATTAGAGGAAAGTGTTTTAAGGAAACATAAAAGAAAGTTAAGAAATTTGTCCGTTAATAAATAAAAAAGGTAAGTCACCCATAGAAAGTTGACAACGCCTTTGTTTGTAGTATATTTGTGAGCCTAAATTGCAGAGATGGCGCAAGTGTTTAAAAGGCTATATAATAATATTAACTAAGGACAAAGGGAGATAAATATGGAAAAAAATAATCTGCCAGAACCAAAAAAGGTGGACACTAAGAGGTTAAAGGAAGTTCTTAGGGAGTTGAAGCATCTAGAAGCTAAGCAGCAAGAATGGCTGGAAAAACAGGCTACACAAGAGTCTTAAGGTATTTTTTAATAGATACCTGTTTATTGATTAAAGGGACAGAAGATAGTAATATCTTCTTTAATTTTTACAATGAACTTAATATAAAATATCAACCTGTTTTTTTAATTCATGAGGGCATAAAGTTTGAGTTTTTAAGATCGGCAGTTAGCGCTGATGTAAAACAAAAACGGGAAGAGTTACTTAATATACTCGATGTTACGGTTTTACCGCAGAATAAATTTGATGATGATATTTTACAAATAGCGCAGATATATCATGCGAATAAGGTGCAACCAAATCAGATTCATTATATTGATGTTATAAACGCCGCTATATTGAATCAGTTTGCAGGGAGGGTTCACTTATTGACGATTGATAATAATGATTACCCACCATGTCTTTTTAATTATGAAGAGTTTTTTTCAATGGAAAAGAATAACCAACGATCAATAGTTGGGGAATATATTTTCTCAAAAGAAAAATATCATGAAGGTTTAGTAAAACTTGCGGCAGCTACAAAAGAAATTAAAAAATAAAAATCCTTGTAGTGTTTGTGTATCTAAGACCCAGCTTTCATTCAGGGGCCTTTTTGGCCTCGAAGGCTACTGCCGAGCTGAAAGCTGTATACAAACAATGAAAGGATTTTAACTCGCCCCCGCGAGGTCGTGTCGAAGGGTTGGGTAAAGTCCTAGGGAGAGGGAAACAGGCTTTCGAAATTCGTGTTTTTCTATTCCTGGACATTGAAGTTTGAAAGGCGCTAGCCTTTTTTTATTTTAAAACAAAGGTTCAAATTTAAACCCAATCTGCAATATCACCGCACCCCCCAAAATCACCCAGGGCATCACATTATCCGCAATCCAGCGTACACGTTGCATATCAGGCTTGAATCCTAATTTTATTAAAAGATAATAGTAGAACGTCGGCCCACGTTTATTTTTTGTTTCAAATTGCGCCCGTGTCAGTATGCAATCTCCCAACAAAAAAAGCTGTAGAAAATAAACTGCGATACCAACGATAATCACCCACCAAGGAAACAAAAAAGGTGACGCCCAGATTGCGAGCACCCAAAAAGCATAAAGTGCTATAATCCATCCGACATTTTCTTTCTGTAGCGGAACGTTATTTGGTTTTATGCGCGTTTTCTTTCTTGAGTAAAAAAGCCAAAGTACACGGCAATAAAATTTAAAACCGTGTGGGAAATCGCGATCAGAATAAGGCTTGGGTAGTATATATACATAGTTGCAAATCCAATTCCACCTACAAAAATCATCAAAAGGGAATATTTGTTATCAGAGTAGATGATATGCATGAACGCAAAAAGCAGTGCGTTTACCAAAACAACCAATATCGTAGATGAAAAAATTGACTGTAATTCAGGAATTAGAAATCCTCGGAACACAAACTCCTGCAAAGCGCTCACTAGAATAAACCCGTATATAAAATGTGAATCTTTCCACCACCGCTCTTTTCCAGTGTTTTTTGTTAGCTTTGAAATAATGAGTAATGCAATACCGAGACCGCAAGTGAACAAAAGATATGGAAGCGCAAATTCACCAACTGCAGGTAACTGTAAACCGAGTTTTTGTGTACCCCACCCTTTTAGTAGTACAATCAGCATCAACAAAAACGCAACAAGACCTAGATCATGAATCTTGTATTTGAAAGGAATAATTTTAAAGGACATCAAAACAACTGGAAGGACGAACAAAATAACGATAATGCTTATATCTATTAGCATGTGCTAAGTATATCATTATATAGAATTGCCACAACCTTTTAAGAAAAGGCGTTGAAAAAAATCGATCGAAAAGTAAACTGGGTGCCCTTTAAGAAAATTCGATGAAAAGCGAAACGAGAAGGGCACAATAAATAGTTGTGTGGGTCGGCACGTGCCCACCAACTCATGTGCAACTGAAGTTTTGATTTTCCCGTATTTTCGATTGGGCTCGGCTTTACCTCGAGCTTTCGCCGAAACGAAAGGTGGGATAAGGGATGAAACCCCCGGTTTCAAAATTTCTTCAACAATTCCTCAACCCTAATCTCCATATGCACCAAGTGTGATTTTTCAAATCCACAGCGTTTGTAATAGGTAAACGGAAACTCATTTTCATTCCCTGTTAGGAATTCAACAACCGTAATATCATATTTTTCTATCGCCGCCTGAACCTGCTGCTTGCTTAATAATTTACTTATGCCTTGCTTTTGAAATTCAGGCAGAACAAACAGTTCGCAGTCCGCGAGATGGTTCCCGTCAAGCCAGGGTTTTATGAATCCGGCAATGCCACCGATTATTTTTCCGTCGAGTTTGGCGACAAAAAATAAATCCGGCTGTACACGGTATAAATAGGTAACAAAATCTACCGCCTTCTCGACAGGCCAATTCTCATTAAAACTACTTGCCCCAAAAACCTCTTTGTATACCCGGCCGGTTTCTTCCACTTCTTCTTTTGTTATTAATTCTAACGTTATATCTTTGCTCATATTTTCATTATAAAAGATTTTGCTGTTTTTTCCTTGACGCTCTTTCCTCATCAGTAAAAACTTGTACTGTCCCATATTCCCCATCATACCCCGGCAAAATATGAAGCTTGCCAGCTCGGACCCGCATGATTCCCTCAACCACCTGCTCGTCAGCAACTTCCGAAATTTTTTCCTTCTCAATGTGAAGAAGCACATCAAATTCTGTCCCAACATGTTTCACAATCCGCTCGTATTCTTCTTGCACTCGTTTTGATGCGACGCCAACACCAAACGCATCGGCAATTATTTCTTGCAATGGGACAATTGATTTAAATGGTGGGCGATTCGAGGGTTTGTAGTTTTCATCTCTATCAGCAATTTCTTCAACTCTATTCATAACACCGACCGTCAGTTTTTTCCCGCACTTTGGACAAATCCCTTTTGCGCGAATTGTCTCTTTTGGTGCCATGCGCACGTTGCAGTCACGATGTCCATCGAAGTGATATTTGCCTTCTTCAGGGAAAAATTCGATCGTATAGGCAATTTTATTTTTTGAGCTTGGATTTTCTGTGGCGGTTCGTAAATTTTCGTACGTGAGTTTTTCAAGTTCTAGCACAGTTGCCTCTCGCCCCATTTTTTTTGCTGAGTGTGCGTCAGAGGATGACACAATTTGAATTCCATCGAGTTGCGATAACCGCCAGTTCATTGCAGGGTCACTTGATAGCCCTGTTTCAATTGCTTTTATTTCACCAGCAAATTTTCCAAAACATTCTTTCACTGAATTAAACCCTGACATGGATCCAAACATTGAAAACCACGGTGTCCAGATGTGAGCGGGGATAATTATCGATTCTTTGCTTGCTTGCTTCACGAGCCCCGCGATTTTTTCTGCTGACATTCCTAAGATGGGCCGTCCGTCTGATTTGAGATTTGCGCCTTCTGTTTTGAGAGAAACATTGAATTTTTCTACCGTTTCAAGCGTGGGCAGAATAATAACAATATGAATCCGGTGGACTTTTCCGTCTTGGGTATAAATTGCCGAAAGTTCAGTGGAGAGTAAAAAGTGAGTTTTGGGTTTTTCATCTTTGAGCGCGTAAAGTCCGTTTTTTTGTAAACGGAGTTTTGCGCGGAGTTCTTTCAGCCATTCTGGGTGAGTAAAGTCTGCGCACGCAAGTACGTCGATTCCTTTTTTTTCGCCCCACAGGCTCATTTCTTCTAAGTTCATGTCGCGAGAAACCGCGCGGGAAAAGCGGGAATGAAGGTGATAATCGACAATGTATTCTGCCATAGGGTTTAGTGTAGCAAATTTATCTTTTTATAACATTAAAAGATCAAAAAACTTTTTTATAAATATTTCTGCCCAGGGGGTAAGGAGGGCACAAGTTCGGAAAGCCTGCCCTCCTTACCCCTAGGGCATGTACCCCATCCACCTGGCACCGCCACGCAGGGGCGAGACAAAATCCTTCAAGTGCTTGTGCACGACTTTCAGCTCGGGCAGTAACCCTCGAGGCCTAAAGGCCTAAGGTATGAAAGTCGGTTCTTAGTCTGCACAAGCATATTGAAGGATTTTGCTTAGTTCACAATTTTTTTAATTGGCACTGAAAACAAATTAAAATCCAAACAAAAATCACCCCCCAACCATAAAATAGGGTGTGTTTTATGTGTGCATGAAATGTGACTTACATTTTGAACGTGTTCTATTTTTGAATGAATCGCGATTTACATTTTGAGCGTATTTTTATGTGTGCATGAATCGCGACTTACATTTTAGAGTTTTTCGTTGTACACTATAACAGCTTAATTTTTACCTCCTAATCAGAAATATGGATAAAAGATTTTATTACATATATATATATATTTGCAGTAAACTCCATATATATGCAAATCTCAATTCACTATAAAGAAGAAAATCAGCCCAAACCCAATCAACCAATTGTCCCTTCGGTGCACGGAGTTATTGTGAACGAAGATAAAAAAATATTATTCCAGAAAAGAGAGGATAGCCCAAAATGGGCAATCCCCGGTGGCAAGGTTGATCTTGGCGAAACACCAGAGCAGTCGTTAGCTCGTGAAATGAAAGAGGAGCTTAATGTTGATGTTGAAGTTAAAAAGTTTCTAGGAATTTACAGTTCCCCAGATTATGTGCTCTCTGTCGGAGAAGCAGTGTTTCAGCCCTTTCTACTGGCATATGAATGTAAAATCTTATCTGGCGTTCCCCAAAAAACAGCTGAATCAGTTGATTATTTGTGGGCAGGGCCGGAAGATATAACTCTAAAAAAGTTTTTTCCGCTTTCACGGGAACTCGTAGAGACTGCGCTCGGCCTTCGTGATGTTCCACTGACAAACGTTACTGTTTAAAAAGAAAGCAGACACCTTTTTTAGGCGCCTGCTGTTTTGTGGTTTAAAGTGTTGATCCTCCAATGTGCATATTGCGTGCGAGTTCGAGAAGGCGCGGGAAGTTGTCGCAGATACGTTCAATCTCGAAAAAGCAATTTGCAGCAAGCTCTTTGGATCTCTTGGTTGCTTGAACCCGCTGTACGGGGTCATTCAAATCAAGATCGGACTTAATCGCTGTACTGATGGGTAATGAGAAATAGCCGTTTTTGAGATCGTCATTGATTTCCCTCACATCATCATAGAGCTGGCACATAAGTCCATAGTGCTTGCCGAACTCTTCTGCGAAAGGAATGAGTTCAGTTTTCCCGGCAGCGTGCATTGCAAGCACAGGGCCAATGGATGCCCAGTATCCGGTGTGCTTGATGGCGTCAAGATAGCCCGCTTCGTCAGAGGGTTTTTGCCAGATCGAAAAAGCGATGTCGGTTTGAAAACAGTGGTTGAGATTCATGAGATGCATAAGGTGCGGGATCAGTTTTTGGTGTCCGGATCCCATCAGAATCCGAATGCCTTGAAGAGTCGCAATGTTACCAGAGTAGATGAGCGAAGCTCGCTCCTGTTTTGTCTCAGGACTTTCATCGACCACATCATCGTGAGTAGAGATGGAATACATCGAAAGTCCGAGTCCGGCGAGTAAAGATTCGTCCGGTGCCTTGCCAATGTCGAGCAATGCCGCATCACACAACGCCATGGGGCATATACAAATAATACGGTGAGGTATTCCACGGAAATAGCCCGGAAGAGACTCTTTGCCTGCATACTCTTGGATCAGGCGATCAACGTGTGGTTTGAGAATCTTTTGGAAAAAATCAAGTTTTCCATAAAGACGATTCATAACCTCCGACGAAGCGATTCTTTTTTGATTCATCGTAAGCTCCAATCGTGAAATTTTAATGTTCAATTTTCGAGTAAGCTTAAGCTTTGGTATTCGTACTGTCAAGTGCTGTCTACCGACCGACGGTTAGTAGAGACAAATTCATGTAAAAGGGTCCGTTTTGTGTTTTCACGAATCGCGACTTACATTTTAGAGTTTTTCGTTGTACACTATAACCGCTTTTTAATGTTAAATCAGAAATATGAAAGATCGGAAAAAAGCAGATGAGAATTGGCGGAAGTTAAATGAACAGTTAGTGAAAGCTATGAAGCAAGATGATTTTGGAGAATTATCTCGTTTATATTCTGAAATGGCTTCACAGTGTCACCAAGAAAATAAGCCATCTTTTCATTTACAAAAGTTTTCTCAAGAGATGGGATTAAGAAAAGACTTGAAAGAGAGAATTTTAAAAAGAGTTGAGATATTTTCTGCTGATGGGTGTGAGGAGTGTAAAAAACATAATGGAGAAAAGTACACTATTGAGGAGGCGTTAGAAAAAATGCCGCTCCCAGTAAAAACCTGTAAGCGCAAGATTAAGAAGTCAGCCCCAGATTGTTGGTGTGGCTGTAGTTATTCGCCGGTAATAGAGTGATGGTGCACAAATTGTGCACGAAATGTGGTTTGACCCAAAGAAAAACCGAATATATAATATAACCGCTTTCAAATCATGAAAGTGGTCTTTAACAAGCTGGCGCGGGACGAAAAAACTCGGGGGCTAACGTTTTTAGATTAGCTCGCTTTTACCCCCTCCAATGAGAACTTGAGTAATTTGAGTTTTCATACGGGGGCGTGTAAAGGTCGAGCCTCTAGAAGATTAACCACCGTAATGAAGTACTCATATGGCAAAATTCGAGATTTTCTTGGATCGATCCAATCTGTACAGATGGCGCTTACGTGCAGGAAATGGCGAGATAATCGCTGTATCTGAATCGTATACGACAAAATTTAACGCTCGACATTCTGTCGCCGTCGTTAAAACCATCGCACCGTCGGCTTATATCATTGATTTGGTATAATCCACCTCGCTACTTATTGTAGCATAACGGTGTAGTCCCCGTCAGCTCATTGAAGATAATTAAAATGAATATGGAAGCATCAAATTTTAGTCAAGAGCGTGGATACAACTTTTCTTTTAAGGGTTCAACTCTTAAACTTTTTAGAGAAGGAATTGGGCTATATACTGACATGATAAAAAAATGGCAAAAACCAAGCAATAAAAAAATTGAAGAGATTTTAGATCAAAATGAAAGATTGGCAAAATGGCTTGAAAGAAAAATTGTCGAAGAAGATAGTGATTGGAAGTTAGTAGATTGTTACAACATCACGGGTAAAACAATCCAAATACTAAAATCAACCTTGCCCTATCTCCGTAAAATCAAAGAAGCTGAACGGTTCGAATTAAAGGAAGAGAACCCACCAGAGGAAGCATTCGAGGGTATAGATAGTGAAATTCAACTTATAGATGAGGCAATAGCAATCAAAGGTTTCGATCAAATTCCAGATTTACCCTTAATGGGCGATTTAACCTCTGAAAATCAAGATGTTTCTAAACAAAGTAAAAAAATAATAAAAACATTAAAAAGTAATGATTATTGGATACGAAGCAGTATAGACGGGAAAGATGAGCATTTATTTATTGGGAAAAGAGATAAAACCAAGGAAAAGGTGCATTTGATTTTTGATAGGGAAACAGGAGAAATAAGGATTGATAGAAAAGATTTGCCACCCGATAAACTATTAGAGGAGGTCTACACGATCGCAAAAATAAAAAATGGACCGACCATAAAAAAAACAAAAACGTCATTAGAGTTTATCGATGAGTCGGACGCATTAAATATCGACGAACCTGTAGACCTTGCGGTAGAAAATTTAAGAAAAGATGAACCCCCCTTTAAGAAAAAGCGTGGAAAAAAGGAATTCATGCCCATTGAAAAAAGTCGTGGGAACGGGCATCGGAAGTAAAACAAAATCTGCACAACATGGGTGTGTAACATAAGAACCGGCGTTCATTCCGGTTGTTTTAATCGAGTTGTACTCGACGAGCTGAACGCCGCACACACCCGCTTGTGTAGATTTTAACTAGGCACCGCTGCCGCGGCGGTGTCAGGTGGATGGGGTACAGCCCTAGGGGTAAGGAGGGCAGGCTTTCCGAACTTGTGCCCTCCTTACACCCTGGGCAGAGAATATAAATAAAATATTTATCTTGTTTAGGTAAAACAAAATACTCCTACCAAAGGCAGAAGTATTTTGAAAATTCCGGCACTGACCCACTTTCCCAACCACAGACGTGGCAGTATCATAGGTGCTGGCGGGCTTAACGGTCCTGTTCGGAATGGAAAGGTGTGTGACCCCGCCGCTCTTAAAAGCACCAGAGAGTGACGGCGAACGATGTTCGCCACTGCTCTCTAGCGCCTCTAGGTGTTGCCAGCGATAGTAACCGGAGACAGGGCAAGAATTGCACCGATTAATATAGCAACCGACAACAGGAACAAGAACAGAATTTTTCCTGAGTGCTTTTGTTCGAGCTTCATGATGTGTATTGTAAAGAAAAACGTAAGAATCATCAACTGTATATTCTGGTAATCTTACAAAGATTACGGTTAAACAAGTGGTCCGATTAGTACGGCTCGGCTAAACATGTTGCCATGCGTACACCTGCCGCCTATCAAGGTCGTGGTCTTCAACCGGACTCATAATGAGATCTAATCTTGAGGAAGGCTTCACGCTTAGATGCTTTCAGCGTTTATCCCTGCCGAACGTAGCTACCGGGCGGTGCTCTTGGTAGAACAGCCCGTACACTAGAGGTTCGTTCTTCCCGGTCCTCTCGTACTAGGGAAGAGCCCTCTCAAATCTCAAACGCGCACAGTAGATAGGAGACCGACAAATATGTTACATCACGTGTGTGATGATTCCAAAAAGATTTGGAATCTCTCTGTCGCCAGAGAGTTCGGACTATATCTTCTTCACGGTATTCGTGAAGTTTGGCATGTAGTCTCTGAGGATTCCATTATGCGTATTTTTTCTTTCGGTGCTTGCCTTTTCCGTTCATGGTATAGGCAAGTCGAAGAATTTTTTGTAAACCCTGTTGTGTGCGATGCGCACCTTCGTGCATCATCTCTACAATACGGGCAAACAATTCGAAATCATGGTATTTTGCTGTTTTAAGTTTATTCCGCTTAAAAAAGGGAATAATGTTATACAACAGATCATCACGATTTCTCACAACATACACCCAGGTTGCATCTGTAGAGCGTGCATGATTTGCTTTGAGATAGCCACATCCGAAGGATGCTACTAATTCTTGCAAAACAGACTTGCTTAAGACGTGTTGAGAGACATGGAACTCGGGAATAATTTTTATTCCGTTTTTCATGCGCGGATCTTTGTAGATCGCGATATGAAATGTTCCTTCTCCATCAACGAATCCTGTTATGTATTGTTGGTTGAGCATAATGGCCTTTCCTGCTGATTGTCTGCACTCAGCACATTGTCACGTGAATAGTATCACGTAGTGTGAGATTCTCCAACCCTCTATTCTCCTTCAGTTGTGAGGGCGCCAGAGTTTCCAGCATATAGCCAAATTTATAGACAGCGCGGTCGATTATTATAGACGAAAAGTGATGATTTCACTGTCTCACGACGTTCTGAACCCAGCTCGCGTACCGCTTTAATTGGCGAACAGCCAAACCCTTGGGACCTTCTCCAGCCCCAGGATGCGATGAGCCGACATCGAGGTGCCAAACCCCCTCGTCGATATGAACTCTTGGAGGCGATCAGCCTGTTATCCCCGGAGTAACTTTTATCCGTTGAGCTTCCGCCGTCCTATATCGTACGGTCGGATCACTAACTTCTACTTTCGTACCTGCTCGGCGTGTCAGCCTTGCAGTCAAGCCGGCATATGGGTTTGCCCTATCAGCTCGATTTCCATCCGAGCCTAGCCGACCTTTGTAAACGCCTCCGTTACCTTTTTGGAGGCCACCGCCCCAGTCAAACTACCCACCAGACACTGTCTTCCTGCCCGATTGAGGGCGAGAAGTTAGATATACATAACAATCAGCGCGGTATTTCACTGGCGACTCCACCACACCCAAAGATGTGGGATCAACGTCTCCCGCGTATGCTAAGCAGAGTGACACATATGTCAATGCCAAGTTGTAGTAAAGCTTCACAGGGTCTTTTCGTCTAACTGCGCGTAACGAGCATCTTTACTCGTCTTGTAATTTCGCCGAGTACATCGTCGAGACAGCTCCCAAATCGTTATGCCATTCGTGCAGGTCGGAATTTACCCGACAAGGAATTTCGCTTATATTGGTCGAGACAAACCTTACGGTTTTTCTCGCCAAGACTACTCTTTTCCCTTTAGGGGTTTGCACTCGCTCGGGACCTTATAACCTGTAGCTCGTGCGTTTGAGTTGTCTTGACTCCGCATCGCTGCAGAGATCGGACTCTATCTTATCCACTTTTGGATTCCGACGTATGAGTCTCTGAGGATTCCTGTCCGTGGACAGGTCTTTCCTGCTGATTGTCCGCACTGGATGGATTGTCACTCTTTCGAGTACCACCAGATACACGGATATTCCAGCATATGGTCGGATGTTTTTAAGGACCATGATTATTATCATGAGGCAGCTTATTACTGCACTTATTATTTGGCACACATACACTTAGTAATATAATCGTCCCAGTCCTTCTGACACTCTTTCGTTGAAGAGTGCCAAAACCTTAGGACGGTTATAGTTACCGCCGGCGTTCATCAGCGCTTCAGATCAAGGCTGCCGAAAGGATTGCTCCAATCATGACCCCTCACTTTAACGTTCTGACACTGGCCAGGCATCAGCCCCTATACATCACCTTACGGTTTCG
>CAZGDO010000013.1:0-20353 GCA_964524365.1 uncultured Gammaproteobacteria bacterium
AGTTACCCGCGACAACTTCGTTGGTGACACCAGTTTCTGAGCCAGCAAATGTAAGCGGAGTTGTGCCCGCGACATTCATGGTCCAGCTTGATGCTGGTTCGTTTGAACCCACAACATGCTTGATAACCGTGAGGTGCCCGCGATCTTCGGCGTTGTGGAATTCACAAACCGTTTGCTGATCAGGAACAACACTGACGTTGTTGCAGGTTGAAGATACTTGGTGGTATCCAGCAACCGCGCTTTCAGTTGCGGTGTAGGTTCCTGCTGGAAGCGAGAACGTGACGTAGTTGGTTCCGGCACTCGGAGTTTTGGTGTCGTTTCCGACTGTGAAGCTCCAGTTGTCAGGAGTTAGATTTCCAGAGTCGACATACTTCACGACTTTCAACGTGCCGTTGCATGGAGCAACAACATGTGTTGAAACTTCGTTTGACCAAATACCATTTGGAATCTCGTTTGAGTAAATTTTCCCTTTATTTGTGATATCGGTCTGCGTGCAGTAATCGATTGAGTTAACTGTTGCCTGGAAGGTTACGGTGCCGCTTTCGCCTGGTGTCAGGGTGTGTGCGTTCCAGCTCAAGAGTGATCCGTTGAACCCGGTTGGGTTAGCGGTTCCAAAACTATCGTAGCCGAACCCAAAGTCAACGTTAGAACTTTGTGTGTGTGTCCCGTTGTAGGTGACTCCCACTGGAACAGCATCATCGACGCGGACGCCGCCGCCTGTACAGTCAGCGGTTCCGGTATTTTGGAAGTTTAAAGTGTAGATGAGCGTGTCTCCAGGAACGGAATTTGTCTTGTTTACTGATTTAGTAATAACCAAGTTGCAAGCGCCGGGGACGTTGCCAAAGTTAACATTCGATGCGTTTTGTCCGGCAGCGAGTGTAACATTGTGCAGGTTGTTTCCCGGGTAGGTTTGAATCCAGTTTGTTTTCTGTGTTTCTGAAAGAGTGTAGTTTCCTGGGGTAAGGTTCACAAAGGAATATGAACCATTAGCGGCAGTTGTTGTATTTGCAGTTGCATCGCCGCCAAGATTGATTGTCCATCCTTGAAGGCCAGGTTCACCGTTGTCCCACACACCGTTGCTGTTTAGGTCTTTCCACTTGTAACCGGAAATGGTTCCAGGCTGGCGGTCGTTTTTATAGGTACATGTGACGTTTTCGCCTTCTGCGAGGTTAATTGAAAGCGTTGGAAGGTTGACTGTCTGTGTACCGCCGTTTACGCTCGTTACAGAGCACTGGATCCCGCTTAAATCCCAGCCGTTCACAGGCGTTTCACTTACGGTATATGCGCCGAAGTTGGTTATACCTGTATAGCTTTTTGTATTAGCGGAAGTCCCGTCATCAACCAATGAAAAGGTTGACGGTGTTAGGCCGCCTGTCGTGGTGTAGTTGAAGCTTTGAGAGCCATTTGGAACAGCGTCCTTGATGATGGTGATTGAAGCCGGATAAATGACAGCTGCTGCTGCAAGTGAACGGTCTTGGTTTCCACCTGAGCCATCAAGATCAATCAAGCGGGTGTGATATGGAGATCCTGAAATCGCGACAGCTGAATTTTCTGTGCCCCAATCAGTGCGGGTTGAAATGTGTCCGCCCCAAGCAAGTACTGGATTGGCGACATCTGCGGTGAAAGTCAAACTAATTCTGGCGGATTTGTCTCCTGTAAAGCCCGTTCCATTAGCATACGAGTAAGAAGTTGCGCCAGTCACAGTTCCACCATAGAGGGTAAAATTACCAGCAATCGGAGTTACACTTGCTCCAGTTACCTGTGGGTCGTTAGGAATAGCATAGGTTGTTGGTGTAGGGAGGCCGCTGACGCCGAGTGTCGGATCTGCGGTAGCAACAGTTCGATTGAAGGTAGTTAGATAATCGATAGCATGTTTTCCATTTTTAGTCGTATCCCATTCAATTGTGACAGTGTGGGTATTTAGAGTTAGATTATCAAATTTCATACGATAAGGGATCGTATCACCTTCGTAGTAAACGGATTTGGCCTGATTTACGTTGCCGTTGACCCAATCACTTGCGCTGGTCGAGCATCCATCAGTGCTTGGTGATGGTGCGGGGTCGTTTGCGCACTGGTCAAGATTAGCGGAGGGGTTTGCCGCGTATGCTGCCTGAGGTGTAAGCAAAACTCCCAAAGCGCTCATATTGAACACCATGGTAATTGCCGCAATGATTGAAAGACCTTTTGTGAGCCTTTCTAGCCATTTTGGCCTTTTAAGAGAGAAGTTATACATATGATATTTGTTATTAACTAAGAGGGGAAAGTGGCGTTTATGCCATGTAAGTTTTGAGGGAAGTACCAGCTTTTTTCTTTCAAAAAAAGCCAGTAGAAAAAGGTAAATAATTGTTAACTAAAAAAATCCTGAATAGTCTTTCCAAAAAAATGGAAAATGTGGGGATTTCAGTTAATTGTTTGTCTTTTTCTATTGGCTTTTCGTATTCCCTCCGAATACTTGTCAAAAGAGCGCGATATGCAATGAACGTTGGTGAAAGAGCTATATATTACCTGTTTTGTATGAGTTTTTGTTTGTACGTAAATTTAATGATTGAGCTTAGCTCAAATAGATTTTTTGTCAAGTACTATTTCGACATTTTTTGTTTTGTTGGTCAAGATGTCCAAAAACAAACAGGAATAGGTATTATACTCCATTTTTATATGAGTTCCTTGTGGATATCTTTAGATAATTTTGAGTACCGATCCGATGTTTTCCAGGAAGGAAAACTGTGTAAAGAATGCCACTCCAGCTAGCACCACAACAACCATAACCTGGGCTATAACATGACCCTGCTGAACACGAATCCTGATAACAATATTTAGAATTAAAGCAGCAGTGATAAAGACCAGGAATCCAAGGAAAAATCTATTTGCTGAGGCTGCTACTGCGCTAATTAAGCCCTCGTTTTCTGCTGTTGTAGCCTTTATTGTTTGCTCTGGTGGGTTAATTTTTGCTAAAGCTAGCTGAGCTGGTGTAGCATTTTCTCGAGCAACAGCCTGATTATAAGCAATATCAACTGGCGGTTTTTGATTTACAAGAAGAGTATACAATACCTCAGATCCGCTGATTATCGTATCGCTGTCGCCTAAAACAAGTCCAAGGGTAAATTTACCAGGGTTTTCTGGTATTTGGAGTGGGAAAGTGAGCGTAATAGTTTCATCAGGGCTGACTGTCTTTCCAAGCGGAATATTAGAAAAATCTGTCGAACTTGCCAAGAATTCCTCTGATGCTTCAGTGGGTCGGATTGTGTAATCTGAATCCCAGGCTGTAGTACCCGTATTTTTCAAGGTTATTGAGATATCCACAGATGAGGATTGCTCTGTTTCAATGGTATTTGTGGTCTCGCTGATAATTTCAGCAGCTGTCACTGGCGCGGGGGTCGGCTCAGGAGTCGGCTCCGGTGCTGGCGTAGGTTCTGGCTCTGGCGCGGGGGTCGGATCAACTTGCGCTACCTGAACAGGTGGTACGTATGGTGCACCGAACATTTCTACTAAAACAATGGTGTTTTTTCCGTCTATTTCTCCAGTTACAACCGCCATTCCAACGTTTGTATACGAAGAATTCATGATGTTTTCACGATGGGTTGGACTTGCCATGAGCGCATTATGGGCACTTTCGGCAGAGGTAAAGTCCATTGCGAGGTTTTCCCCTGCAGTTGAATAGCTGTATCCCGCCTCTTGAATCCATGCATAAAAACGCTTTCCATCGGGTGAAGTATGGGCAAAGTAGTTGTTTGCTATCATATCGGCAGCTTTGCGCTGTGCAGCCGTTGTTAATTGGCTGTTTGTAGCCAATGCAGCAATCCCAGCTTCAGTCCGAGAAGCATTTGTAAGCTCAATCATTTTACTTTCGGTAAGAGCAGCGAATTGTGCTGGATTTGGGTATGCGACAAAGAAAAAGGCAGCAGTTGCAACTTTTACGCCGATAAGCAGTAAACTGTATGCTTTGAGTGCTTTTGGTCGTAACGCGTGCGGATGATGATTGTTTTCATGGTGCGGAATAAACCACAATTTCAAGTGATGCAAAGAGTGTATGCGTGCGCGTTGAACGTACCAAATAAAGTCATGTTTTTGAGTTGATTGTGTGTCGTTCATTCCTCAAAGTTATTGTATCATAAACAGCACACGATATCAGAAAAATGTCCTTTTGTCAAGGGTAAAAGCATTTGGTATACTTTGTGTATTATTTTCAACGCATATACGACATGCAAAAACTTATTGATCAACTGATCGAAGAGGGATATTTAAAAACTCCGGCGATTATCGACGCCTTTCGGCATGTATCACGAAAAGATTTTTTACAGGATGAAATTAAAGATCAGGCGACTTTAAATATTCCATTACCAATTCGTTTCGGCCAGACGATTTCTCAACCTTTGACTGTCGCCTTTATGCTTGAACATTTACAGCCTCAAAAAGGGGATATTGTGCTTGATGTTGGCACTGGCTCAGGTTGGCAGGCAGCAATGATCGCATATATTGTAGGTGAGAAGGGGAGGGTTATTGGGATTGAGAGAATTCCGCAACTCGTGCAGTTTGCCCGTGCCAATGTTGAGAAATATAATTTTCCACAATTGTCGATTCTATTTGGCGATGGAACAAAAGGCATGCCCGAAGAAGCGCCGTTTGATAAGATAATTGTAGCTGCTGCAAGCAATGATGATGTGCCGACTGATTTAGTGCGGCAGCTTGCTCAAGGAGGGAAGTTATTGATTCCTATAGGGGAGTGGGACCAAGAGTTGTTATTGTTGTCAAAAGATAAAAACAATAAATTGTCGCGAGCAATGTTTCCTGGATTTCAATTTGTCCCCCTTATTCGAGGTGATCAAAATTTACATATAGTTTAAATCATGAAGAAAAAAGAACCAAAAGTTTACGCGATAGTTCTTGCTGGTGGAGGAGGCACACGATTGTGGCCGATGTCACGAAAGAGGACCCCAAAGCAAATGCTTCCATTTATTGGGAAGCAAACGCTACTACAGACAACAATGTTTCGGGTTAGACATTTAGTCCCACAGTCCAGAATTATTATTGCGACTAACATAAATCATAAGAAGGAGATTGAACGTCAGTTTCCAAATTTTCCAAAAAAACAAATACTGTATGAGCCTGAAAAGCGGGATACTGCCACTGCTATAGGATTTGCTGCGGCCGTGATCCATGCGAAAGATCCTGAAGCGGTTATCACAACAGTTAATTCCGATCAATTTATTCAAAATGAAAAAGAGTATTATCGTCTACTCCACAAAGCCGCGCAGGTAGCTTATGATCATCCGTCTTTTTCAGTTTTAATTGGCGTTAATCCAACCTATCCCGAGACTGGATATGGGTATATTAAAATTGCGAAACGATTTGCTAAAGAAAAGTCTGAAGTATTTCATGTCGACAGGTTTGTTGAAAAACCAGACATACAAAAAGCGCGTGGGTATGTAAAGCGCTGGGACTACCTCTGGAATCCCGCAATGTTTGTGTGGCGAGCCGACACGCTTTTAAGTCTTTATAGAAAGTATTTGCCGGCACATGCAGCTTTAATGAAAAAGATTGCCACAGCATATGGAACCAACAAATTTAATTCTGTTGTAAAGAAAGAGTTTGGTAAATTCAAACCAATCTCGATCGATTATGGAATTATGGAAAAAACTGAACACATGCTTGTCCTCCCAGCTAATTTTGGCTGGGCAGATATTGGTCACTGGAGGAGTGTGAAAGACGTTCTTTCAAAAAAAAGAAAAGAAAATATTGTAAAAGGATTACACCTTGGTGTTGATACATATGGAAGTTTAATTTATGGTTATTCAAATAGACTGATAGCGACAATTGGTATTTCTGAGCTTGTTATTATTGATACGCCAGACATACTTCTAGTCTGTCCGAAAGAACGATCTCAGGATGTAAAGAAAATTGTTGAAGAGTTAAATAAAAAAGGGTTATCAAAATATGTCTAAATCGGTACTAACAAAAACAATACTTTGGTCTTTGGTAGCAATACTCATATTTGGTTTTATCGCAGTTTTTTGGGTATTTTCTTCACTTAGTCAGGAAATTACTCGTTCTTCGCAGGTACGGTTTTCGATTGAACAAGGATGGGGTGTCCAGCGTATCGCTCAGGAGCTGCAAAATAACGGTATCATAACGTCGAAAACTTTTTTTGTTTTCGCGTCGAAGCTTGACGGATCAGGTAGTAGCTTGAAGGCGGGAGATTATATTATTCCTGCATCTGTAAGCCCGAACGCACTCGTAAAACTTTTTGCTAGCGGATATGCTTCTGACGAAATAACTGTTCGCATAAAGGAAGAAGAAACAATAACTGAGATCGCTAACGATATAGAAGATCAAACAGATATTTCGGCCGATAATTTTTTAGAAGCCGCAACAGTTACGGATTCACGTGAACTATTTCCAGATGTAACGTTCCCTGTGTTATCAGATAAACCAACAACGCAAGGATTAGAAGGTTATATATATCCAGATACTTATTCCATATTTTCGTACGCAAAGGCGTCAGATGTTATTTTTAAGGCGCTCACGAACCTTGAAAGTAAACTCACGCAAGAGGATCGCGCGGCAATCGCTTCACAAGGAAAAACAATTTTTCAAATTCTAACACTTGCGTCAATTGTAGAACGAGAAGAACCAAGTCAAGACGAGCGCTCAACTGTTGCTGGAGTTTTTTGGAATCGACTTGCTATTGGTATGGCATTACAATCAGACGCAACGATTAATTATATTCTTGACACACTTGGTACCGAAAGAAACGCACAGCCGCGTACTGAACAGTTGAAAATTGAATCGTTATACAACACATATCTCAACGCAGGTCTTCCTCCTGGACCCATTTCAAATCCAACCATAAAATCTATTCGAGCAACCATATATTACACCGAATCAGATTATTATTACTTTTTGCATCCTCAAGATGGTACCCATACGACGATATATTCGAAAACTCTTGATGAGCACAACGCAAATAAGGCGAAGTACCTCGATTAATTTATGAAACAGCCAAAAAGAAGAAAACCACCCATTGTAATTTCGTTAGGAGGTTCGCTTGTTGTACCCGATAAGATTGATAGTGTATTTTTAAAAAAGTTTTATTCTTTTATTGTTGCGCGAGTTCATACGGGCGATCGTTTTATTATCATAGTAGGCGGCGGGAAAACTGCCAGACATTATCAACGCGCGGCACGAGAAGTAACAAGCCTAACCGATATTGACGTAGATTGGCTCGGGATTCATTCTACTCGATTGAACGCGCACTTACTAAGAACGATTTTTCGAAAATATGCATACCTTCGTTTGATAACTCGAAAGCAAGATATAAATCCTCGCATACGAAAGCCAATAATTATTGGCTCGGGATTCAGGCCAGGATCGTCCACTGATTACCGAGCCGTGCAACTAGCGCACGCGTATGGCGCTAAAACAATACTAAATCTTTCAAATATTGATTGGGTTTACACAAAAGACCCACGGAAATATAAAAGCGCAAAAAGGATCAACCGCATGAACTGGAAAGAGTTCAGAAAAATGGTCGGAAACACGTGGGACCCAGGCGCGAACGTTCCCTTTGATCCAGTTGCGAGCAAGTGGGCGCAAAGATGGGGAATCCGTGTCGTGATTACTCGTGGGAGTGATATGAAAAATTTAAAGCTAATAATCGAAGATAAGCCCGCACGAGGTACGGTTATAGAGTAGTTTAATCAGATTTCTTGACAAGAAAAGGGGGGTTCGCTAGTATTCAAACCACGATATCCACAGACAGTAGGTGCGATACAAAACGCGTAAATCCTACCTAGGAATCAAAAAAAGAAGGCAATGCTTTCTTTGGGTCTGTGGATGATATCAACTCATCCATTTTTTTATGCCAAAGACACGACAGAGAAAAGAACTTGATATTCAGCAATTTGTTGAAAATTCCAAAAAAACAAAGGCTGCCATTTTTATTCGGTATAAAGGGGTAACCGTAAAAGCGGAACAAGAATTACGTGTTAAACTGCGTGCTGAAGGTAATTCATACACAGCTATTAAGAAAACACTTTTACGAAAAGCCTTGAAAGACGTTGGTTTAGATTTAACGCAGTTAGAGGATGCCCGAGGAAGTATAGCTGTCGCGTTTGGATTTGAGGACGAGGTATCCGTTGCGAAAATTTTATATGATTTTAGTAAATTCAATCCTGGGCTAGAACTTATTGGCGGGATATACAACGGGGAAATTATCCAGAATAATCAGGTGCGACAATTGGCATTACTTCCATCAAAAGATCAACTTATCGCGAAGTTTGTCTTCTTAGTTGGATCTCCATTGCGTGGTCTTATCTCAGTTATGAACGGTCCTTCACGAGGGCTGGTTCAAGCACTGAAGGCTCTGCAAGAAAAGAAATCAGTTTAATTAATTTATTCATTAAATAAATCTCATCCCTATGAGCGAAGAAAAAAAAGAAGTCGTCGTTCCAGAGCAATTCAAAACAATGGTTGAGAGCATTGAAAAGCTCACAGCTCTTGAATTATCGGAACTCGTAAAAGTTCTTGAGGAAAAATTTGGTGTTTCTGCAGCCGCACCAATGATGGTTGCTGGTGGAGCAGCGCCTGCCGCTGAAGCAGACGCAGCTGAAGAGAAAACAAGCTTTAACATTGAGTTAACAGAAAGTGGCGGAACCAAGATAAGTGTTATTAAGGTCGTTCGGGAAATTACACAGAAAGGTCTTAAAGAAGCAAAGGATCTCGTCGATGGAGCTCCAAAGATCATAAAAGAAGGAGCATCCAAAGAAGAAGCAGAAGAGATTAAAAAGAAACTCGAAGAAGCTGGTGCGAAAGTAACACTTAAATAGATTTAAGATATTACAAAAACACCGTCCGCTTTCATAGTGGCGGTGTTTTTAGTTTTCCGTCATGGGTACACTATAAACGTCTGTGCCAGAAACAAACAAAATTGTTTGATTTGCTTCTGAGATGCCAAAGCTGTCAATTTTTCCAATGTTTGTAATCACCAACTGTTGTAATAGGTTGCCGTTGTTTTTATTTATCATCAAGACTCGCGAGCCATCAGAGTCTAATACGTACAGCGTGCTTGTTGTTTCATCAGTCCACAGTGCATTAATATGTTGAAGTGCTGGGCTAATTTCCTGGAGCGCAAAAGTAGCTTCTTCCCCCTGTGTATATTTTTGTATCGTACCATTTTGAAACCCTACATAAATGGATCCATCAATAGCGAGAGAGTTTGCGAGCGATAAATCTTTTTGCCCTAAGAGCCAGGCTGTTGGTCGCGAATATCCGCCATTGCTTGGCAGTGACTTTAAAATTTGATTTGTATTGATGTCAATAAAATAGAGGCGACTCGAATAGCTTGCGGCAGCCGAAAGGTTTGCGCTATCCAAAGGTGGTGTAAATGATACGGGAGATAGTGAATCTGTCGCGGGCGTGTATTTCGAAAGAGATAATTCTTGATTGAGAATATATGCAACAGGTGAAACTGATGCAAGTAAAAATGGTGTCTGGCTTTCTGCTGTGACTGCGTCGTTAACCTCGCTTATACCTGAGATAATATCAGTTGCTACCAGTGATTGTGCTGATGCGTTTAGTAGTATAAAAGTATTTCCTATAACGGTCGCTTGGGTGATTTTTCCTGTTGGGATAAGATTTGAAATATCTGATAAAATTTTTGGTGAATCGATTAGACGTATTTTTTGAAGACGTTGTTCTCCAAGAGAAATAGCTTGTTGTGTTTGCGCAATTAAATCATCATTACCTTTTGTCGCCTGGAGCGATGCAAGTTCTTGTTGTAATTGATTAATTGCCGCCCGTATACGATTATCATCCCCATACAATAACGATGCATTAATGTCATCCATTGCTTGCCGTATCTGTGTTTGTAATGTCTGTTCAACGGCTTTTTTCTTTGCTTGCTGTTTTCTCACGCCATTAACAACTATACTCTGTGAAAAAATTGCAACAAGTAAAAAAGCAGCAATAAAAAGAATTTTTCTTTTTTGAGAAAGTGCCTGGAACCACCCTAGCAAGTTTGTTTTTCGTTGAGTGTCTGTGGATCGAACAGCGGGCGCGAGTTCAATCTGACCTTCTTTTGCATGACGTGATAGCCCCGAAGCGAACGACTTCGCCTGTAATTTACTTTTTTTAGTTGCCTGAGATATGCTCTGAGTAATTTTGTTCCAACCCTTAGTAATAAAGCCACGTGCTCTAAAAATGGATTTTTTTGTTCCTTTATGTGAATACCTCAGAGGAACCTCAGCTTCTTCATTTTCGGTTATAATTGGTGAAATTCGAGAAGGTTTTTTTAAAAAATATTTGCGAATAGCTGCTCGTATTTTTAATATGCTAATTTGAGTTTTCCGTTTAATAAATGGCCAAAATTTCGGCGACAAAATATCTTCAGTATTTTGTTCACGTTCTATTAGAGTTTCCATTGATCGACTATACGGTGTTGACGTCGTTTGTTGTTGAGCAGTATCTAAATCTTTTATGGTTTTCAATTTTCCTTCTTTCATGGTAATTGACAGAGCGGCAAAAGATGTCGTAAGCGGAGCTTGAAGTAGGTATTCGTCAAAACCTTTTGCTAAAACATCTTGCGCGTGTTCCTCAAGAATTCGTTTAATTTTTTCTTGGGAAAAGTAATCTAAAAAGTTTGTCGTGCTTATAAAAACAATATCTGAAAGTTCAATTTTGCCAGAAGCGACTTCTCGAAATAACTTAAGAGGATTTTTATTTCTAGGAAATGTGTGGTCGCCAATTTCGTAAATGCTATTTTGTTGGACAAAGAAAATTGTGGCTGGGCCTACTTGAGAAAAGTGCATCACATTGCCCGACAGGGCACCCGCAACAAAGGTTAGAGATTCAATAAATGAAGGCGGGCGATTTGCAAAAAAAGTCGGCAAAATTTTATTTAATTGGTGTAGACCTTCTTCAAACGTGCTTTCAGTTAATCGTGTGTTTTGTGAACGGAAGAAACGTGAAAAAGCATTTTGGAGTTCACGTAGAAAATATTGATTTTCTGTATGTTCATCAGTCCGGATTTCAGCCAAAAGAAATATCGTAAAAACTGATTCTCCCTCCGCAGATTTTATTTCCTCGGTAAAAGTCGTAACCGTTGATCTTGATTGATCAGGGTCATAATAAAGGAGTTTCTGGGTATTCGGCTCAAAAGCTGGCATATGCAGTTAGTTGTCATTTGTTGATGTGTCTAGTATACTAAGATTTGACCGTCGCTTCAATAAAGAATGATGCGATTATGCTTGAGCAACTTTTTGGTTCAAAAACCCGTGTTCGTCTTCTACACATATTTTTAAGTAATCCTGATAAGCAATTTTTTGTACGTGAGCTTACACGGAAGCTGAATCAACCAATTAATTCAATTCGAAACGAACTCAAAAATCTTGAGTCCGTTGGTCTGCTTGTTTCTGACATGCAAATGAACAAGCGTTTTTATCATATCGATTGCGAATTTTCACTTTACCCAGAGTTAAAAAGTTTGCTTTTAAAATCTTTTTTGCTTGTAAATAAAAGTTTTGTACGGCAACTTAAAAACATTGGTAATATTTCATATTTAACCCTCACAGGTTTCTTTACTGGTGCAAACAATGTGAAAACAGATATTTTGATTGTTGGAAAAGTCCATCGGGCAAAATTAGCTAAGTTGGTGAACAAAATGCAAAATGAATTTGCCCATCAAATCCGTTACACTGTTATGTCCAAGAAGGAATTTAAATACAGGAACGATTTAACCGATAAATTCCTATACGAAATTCTAGAGCAACGTAGAATCGTCCTCGTTGATAAAATTCAGAAGAACGTATGAGTATCGCGGTTATCTGCTGGAAAAAGGAAGTTCCAATTTTAGCGATCTACGACACGTCAAAAAATTTTTTTTTGACAACACATAAGTTAAAAAAAGATTTTTTTCGTGAAACCGTTCAATTTTTAGTCGCATATAAACATTCTTTTACGCGTTTATACGCGGTGTTTAGTAATGGTCGTTTTTCGCAGGCACGGCAATTGACGCTAATTGGAAATCTTTTTGCGCTAGAATACAAACTTTTTATTGCTTCAAGTACAATAGATGAAAACGTTTTAAAAGCCGCTGATTTAGTTAATCATCTACAAGTAACGTTGCCAAAGATTACATGGACAAAGATTATTAGCCCAGCATACGCGCATCCGCCCCACATAACAAAAAAACTCACATGATTAGGAAAAAGAAGGATACAATATATCACATATCAGCTGGTGGTTTTATTTACCACAACGGTAAGATATTAATGATAAAAAATTATTATCATGGCGGAATAATTCCTCCGCATGGCCATGTTGAAAAAGGGGAGTCTTTTTTAGAAACTGCAAAAAGGGAAATTTGCGAAGAAACAGGTTATTGCAATTTGCGAGTATTACTCCCACTCGGGAAAGCCGTGTATACATTTAAAAATGGGAATGTAAAAAACCATAAAACTGAGCATCGGTGGCTTTTTGCTCTTGGAAGCGAAAAAACTAAACCAAAGCTTGATAATAATGAGTCGCGCCAATTAGAAAATCGTTGGTATACAATCGATGGAGCTTTGCGAGCCGCTACGTTTGAAAACGCAAAGGTTGATTTACGGAAGATTAAACTGTACCTTCAAAAGCGCGTGGTGAAAAAAGGAAGGAAGTAAGAAGTGAAGGCTGCTTCATTTTGTCAACGCGCTGTCCACGGTGCGTTTCTTTTGTGTGTGGTAAGTTTTGAATAACATGAGTTGGATACCTGACAAGCCCCTGTTTTGTTACAGAAATTGTTATTCTTTGGACTTCTTCAGCTAGTTTTTGACTTAGAACTTTAATAAGAAGAGCTGTTTCATTAGGTAAAGAAGTCGACAGTGTTTTTGTTGTTTTTTGTTTGGTAAAGGTTTTACCGCTTATAGTTTGTAGGCTGACATGAATTGTTTTTGAGATATTCAGTTCGTCATTGATTTTTAATTTTAACTGGTAAGCAAGAAAAGATCCAAGAGAAAGCAAATGCGGAATACTGTTCGTGGGATATGGCAAATAAAAAGTTTTTGATATGGAATGTATTTTTGAGGGGGTTTGTATTTTTCGGTCATCTACTCCATTTGCAAGCCTGTGTAAAAAAATATTTTTTTCTCCAAACAAGCGCGAAACCTCATTTTCAGGAAGTTGGCAGAAGGCTCCAATTGTTGTAATACCAAGTGATAAAAGAACTAACATAGTTCTTCTGCCAATGCCAGGCAACAGTGATATAGGAAGCGAGGCAATAAATTTTTTTTCATGTCCAAATCGAATATGTATAGTTTCGGATGGTGAAGCTATTTCTGCGGCAAGTTTAGCAGTAATTTTATTACTCGCAATTCCAATTTTAACTGGAATTTCAAGCTCGTGTTGGATTTGTTTTTTTATAGATTCGATTTTGTATTCCATTTCATAGACAGAATGTACATTGTCGCAATCTAAATATGCCCCCGCTGGTCGTTCAGGTTCGATAGTATTAGTATGCCTTAAAAGAATTGCATAAAACTCATTTGAAAATTCGTTTGTTCTTTTTACGTTTTCTTTTTCTCTAACAAGGCCAAAGATTTTTCTTTGGACTTCTTGTAAAGTATTGCCAATCTGAATATTACGTTTTTTTGCTATATCGTTTATTGCTGTTATTAAATTGTTTTTTTCGATAACAAACGGTACGCTCCGTAAAATTGGTTTAAGAACTTCATGAACACGTATCTGGAAATTGTCGAGAGCAATGTAGATCATAGAACCGAATATAAACCGAAGATTGAGATTAAAAAAATTATGCGTAGTTACGAAGCACGCCGATAACCTTCCCTTGGATGTCTGCGCATTGTACGTGCAGGGGTTTGTAATTCTGATTTGCTGGCTGTAAACGAATTCCGTTTTTCTCTTTATAATACTCTTTTAATGTTGCCGTCCCATCTTCAAGTACTGCTACAACAGTATCTCCATCTTTTATGTCTGAATTTTTTTTCACAACGACGTAATCTCCGTCAAGAATAAAGTTGTCAATCATGGAATCTCCCTTAACGCGAAGTATATAAGAAGGGGATTCCTTTGCCATGTGCTCAGGAATAGATATTTTTTCAATTATATCTTCTTGCGCTTCAATCGGGCTACCCGCAGCTATGACTCCGACAAGTGGGAGTAACATCGCTGCCTGCTCAAGATTTGATGTGTCTGATTGATCAATTATAGTGATTGATCGAATATCATTTTTACTTCGACTTATAAACCCTTTTTTTTCTAAATATTGTAAGTGTTCATGTATTGTTGCGAGTGATGAAACATTAAAGTGCTTCGCAATCTCTGAAAGCGTAGGCGCATAGCCACGATCATGAATAACACCTTCGAGATATTCTAAAATTTCACGTTTCTTTTTTGGGAGTATTGGAGCCATGTGTAAAATATAGCCGAAGAAAAACCGAATGTCAATTGCTTCCTGTGGATAACTCAAAAAAAAGCCATAAATGCTATACTGTTCTTACTATTAATAATAATTCTATGGATAATCAGAATACTATGAATAACGAACAGCAAATGAAAACAAAATTGGATCATTCGCACAGTTTTTTGCTAAAGACAATTTTTTACTTTTTGGTCACAGTAGCCATAGTTTTGGCTCTTTGGTTTGTTAACTCAAAAGTGTTTTTACGCCATAGCACCGGATATCAAGCCGTATTTTTGAGCAACGGCCAGGTTTATTTTGGCCATACACAGACCAATATGAGGGGTGAATATGTTCAATTAGTTGATGTTTATTATCTCCAGGTGAACCAGAGCGATCAGCTGAATGCGGATTCTACTGACACAACCACAACAGATCAGTCCAATTTTGCTCTCATTAAACTCGGTAATGAAATTCATGGCCCAAAGGATGCAATGCTCATAAACAGAGACCATATCCTCTTTATAGAGGATTTACGTTCGGATTCTGAAATAGTGACCCAAATTGAGGCGTTTGAGAAATAAATTTTTTGGTTACAGATTTAGCCACATAACATTTACTCGCAAATTATAAAAAGCTCCACCCATATATGGGTAGGGTTTTTGTTTATCCACACCCTTGACGCATAAAGGGAGAATATTGTGTGGTTGACCAAACAAGAAAAGTGGTGTAAAATGGATATGGGTGGTGAGATGTGGATAAATGTGGGGATAAGTCATCCAAACAGTGGACAACTAAAAAAACAAACACAAGAAAGACAATGTTTATCGGAGAATATCATCACACAATAGACGAGAAGGGTCGCCTCGCGGTTCCGGTTAAATTTCGTAAAGATATGAAATCCGGTGGCGTCGTAACTCGAGGGTTAGATTATTGTCTTTTTGTGTATCCAAAAAAAGATTGGGAAGAGCTTGCGCAACGCCTTTCAAAACTTCCGATTGCAAAAGCGACATCACGCGCATTCGCCCGGCTCATGCTCGCGGGTGCAATGGAAGTGACCGTCGACAGCCAAGGGCGCGTGATGATTCCAGAATACTTACGTGAGTTCGGTGGATTCAGAAAAACAATTGTTGTTGCAGGTTTGTATAATCGTATTGAGTTGTGGGATGAAAAAGCTTGGGAAAAGTATCGAAAGGGGACTGAATCAAAGAGTGGAGATATTGCTGAAGCGCTAGGGGAGCTCGGCGTATAAGAACATGAGCGATGTTTCACATCAGCACATTCCAGTTTTAGAGAAGCAGGTAGTTGAGCATATTCCAACTTCTGCGCGCAGCATGATTGACGGAACTGTCGGGGATGGAGGGCATGCGCGGGCGATCCTCACATCGCATCCACGCATGAAGACTTTATTCGCGATAGATCGAGACCCGGACGCCATCGATCGTGCGCGCAGGACGCTGGAAGGACTACAGCGGCACATTATCTATTACATTGGATCGTACGAATCCATTCCCGATATGCTTGCGCAAGAAGGGGAGTCAGGAGTGGACGCAATCTTGCTTGATCTCGGATTTTCAACTCCGCAGATCGACAAACCTGAGCGAGGGTTTTCATTCGAAGATGGACCGCTCGATATGCGGTACGATCGTCGATCTGGAAAAACAGCTGCGGACATACTGAACACCTATCCGGCAGAAGACCTTGAAAATCTATTACGAACATATGGCGACGAACGACACGCAAAGGCAATTGCTCGCGCCATAGGTCACCATCGCCGCGAACATCCATTTACTCGAACCCGCGAACTTGTTGGTTGCGTTCTTGATGTATACAGGACAAAACTTGGTTCGAAGAAAGATGTTCCATGGATCGGAGGAGCGCATCCTGCGACACGAACATTTCAGGCGCTCCGCATCGCCGTCAACGACGAGATGGGGCACCTAACCCGCGCATTACCGTTATGCATGAAGACATTAAATTCAGGTGGCCGATTACTCGTAATAACATTTCATTCCGGAGAAGATAAAATAGTTAAAAAATATTTTCAATATGAGCGTCGCGATTGTATTTGTCCTCCAGAGTTACCTACATGCGCTTGTGATCATAAAGCAATTCTTCGAATCATAACAACAAAAGGGATACATCCTGACGAACACGAGCAAGTAACTAATCCACGAAGCCGAAGCGCGTCATTGCGCATAGCGGAAAAAATATAAGCGCAACGCGCTTTCACTCCCGTCGCTCGTTCCAGATAAAAATAAATTTTAATCTGATCCCTTGCTAGGGATTGTAAAACTAAGTTATGTCCGAACACAAAAAGAAAAAATTGCTCAAAAAGTTTAAAGATAACTTTTCAACCAATACAAGCGGATCGCGAAAAACGATTTCGCCGCTTGTGCATGTTGCATTTTTACTTGTCATGATTGTGGGTGGCATTTTTTATCTTGTGGAAGTAAATGCTACTTCGACACAGGGATTTCAGATCCGTGCATTACAAAATCAAGTTCAACAACTTGAAGAGATTCAAAAAGAACTTGAGTTCAGACAAGCTGACGTATCTTCGCTTGGTGCGTTGCAAGAAAAATCTGATGAAATGCATTTAGTAGCTGTTGAACGTATTGAAGCAATCGATGGCGCCGGACCATTGGCATTGTCGAGATAATATATTAATCTATGACTCCGCGTCGAGGATTGAAAGCGCGCCGACGGCAAAGCACCTCGCAAGGGTCGGATCGTTTGCGTTATCTAACGATTGGCGTTTCGATAATGACGATACTGATTATCGGACGCATGTTCTATTTACAAATTCCTAAACATCCTTTTTATGAGGCACTTGCAGAATCACAGCATGCATTACAGCAAGAAATCGCTCCCGAGCGAGGAAAAATTTATGCTCAAAATTTTGCTGAACCAGGTAAGCTTATCCCTTTGGCTTCAAATAGAACATATTGGCTCCTGTATGCGGTCCCAGATGATATTGAAAATGTGAGTGAGGCCGCAGATCAATTACTTGACGTTTTACCAAATTTAGATCGAGAAGAAGTCGTTTCGAAGTTGAGCAAACCCAATGATCTTTATGAAGAGATTGCGACAAAAGTATCAGAAGAGGCATATAAAAAGATGTCTGAAAAGACAATAAAGGGAATTTATTTTACAGATGAACGTATACGGTATTATCCAGAAAAAAATATTGGAAGCCACATGCTTGGGTTTGTCGGTTTTGGCGGTGGCGACGAAAAAATTGGGCAGTATGGGCTTGAAGGTGGATTACAAGATGTACTCGCTGGCACCAAGGGGTACGTCAAAGCGGATCGGGATGCCGGCGGTAGATGGATCGTCGTCGGAACACGGGAATTTCAGGATGCGAAAGACGGCTTGTCGCTGGAATTAACTATTGACGAAACAATTCAATACACTGCCTGTACGAAACTGAATGCGGCGGTGCAAAAACACGGCGCTGATTCTGGGAGCGTCATTATTTTAAATCCAAAAACTGGCGCGATTCTCGCGATGTGCGGGAGTCCTGATTTTGATCCCAATGCGTACAATCAAGTTGAAGATATTGGCGTCTATACAAATCAGGTGACGTCTGGCGCATATGAACCAGGATCCATCTTTAAGTCAATTACTATGGCGATGGCGGTGAACGAAGAGAAGGTGACGCCACAGACAACATACAATGACGAAGGGTTCGTAAAAATAAATTCCTATACGATTGAAAACTCAGACAAGAAAGCGCACGGTATTCAAACAATGACGCAAGTACTCGAGGGGTCATTAAACACCGGAGCTATTTTTGCCATGCAGCAGATTGGAACAGAAAAATTTAGAGACTATGTGAAAGATTTTGGTTTTGGCGCAACAACAGGATCACCGATCCAAGGTGAGTCCACTGGCAATATTTCAAATTTAGATTTACCCGGCGAAATTTACGCGATGACAGGATCTTTCGGTCAAGGTATTTCTGTCACTCCATTGCAAATGGTTTCAGCATACGGCGTGTTGGCAAATAACGGAAAGCTTATGAAGCCATATCTTATTGCAAAGACGTTGAATCCGGATGGGAGTACAAACGAGGAAACACAGCCTGAAGCAATTCGTCAGGTTATAAAATCAGAAACCGCGACAATCATCGGCGCTATGTTGGTCAACGTCGTAGAAAACGGCCATGGTAAAAAAGCATCCGTGCCAGGCTACTACATTGCTGGAAAAACGGGTACAGCTCAAGTCACAAGCACAAATGGACGTGGCTATGACCCAAACAACACCATTGGGAGTTTTGCAGGATTTGGTCCGGTATCTGATCCAGCATTCGTCATGCTTGTTCGAATCGATCATCCGCGCGATGTAACGTTCGCGGAAAGCACTGCCGCACCTTTGTTTGGCGATATTGCAAAATTTTTGCTACATTATTTGCATATTTCGCCTGACAGAGTAGAATAGCACCACATATGCGTGAATGGATCAAACGTCGTGTCCAGCGGCAATTGGAGGTTCTGGCTCGCAAAACATTGCAGCATTATAAACCAATTATTGTTGGGGTTGCTGGCAGTGTCGGAAAAACATCTACCAAAGAGGCAATCTATTCCGTGTTGTCGAAATCGATGTCCGTTAGGAAAAGCGCAAAAAGCTATAACAATGAGTTTGGGGTTCCGCTCACCGTATTGGGTTTGGAGTCTGCGTTTAGCTCACCGCTCGGCTGGCTATTGACCTTGATTCAAGCGCACAGTATTGCCATAGGTAATGCAATTGATTACCCGGAATGCATTGTGTTAGAAATGGGGTCCGACCATTTGGGTGACGTGCATAAACTTATGGCAATTGCACATCCAAATATTGGCGTGCTTACCGCAATTGCGCCGGTCCACTTGGAATTTTTCGAAACCTTACAAAATGTAAAAATGGAAGAATCGACGATTGTACGCGAATTAAATGAAGAAGATGCTGCCGTAGCTAATGGAGACGATGCTGATACGATTGAATATGCCGCAAAGACGTCAGCAGAGCAAATATCATTTGGTTTTTCGGAATCAGCAACGGTTCGTGGAAGTGATTTGAAACTATTTACACAACATGAAAACGGAGGATTTGCGCTTTCATTTACATTGCACGTAGGCGGTGAATCAGAGAAAGTAGTTTTACCGCACGCACTGAGCAAGATGCACGCATATTCAGCGCTTGCTGCTGCTGCTGTCGGAAAGCGCTTGCAGATGCCGTTGTCCGCAATTGTTTTTGGGCTTGCAGAATTTGTTCCGCCCGCAGGCCGTATGCGCTACCTTGAAGGTATTAAGCGAACACACATTATTGATGATACATATAACTCTTCCCCGAAAGCGGCAGTAGCCGCGCTTGAAATTTTAAAAGGGTTTCCTGGCAAAGGAAAACGTTTTGCGGTGCTTGGCGACATGGCTGAACTTGGGGGCCACACGAAATCGCTTCATATAGAGGTCGGTTCAAAAACAAAAGGAAGGGCTGATATACTAATCACTGTCGGTGAAAAAGCTCGAGATATCGCGCATGGCGCACGTGAAGTGGGAATGAAAGAGGAAGATATTTTTTCTTTTGCGTACGCGGAAGATGCCGGTAAGTTTTTACAGGAGCGCATGAAAGAAAATGACGTCGTTTTAGTAAAAGGATCTCAAGTCGCGCGACTTGAAAAAGTAGTAAAAGAAGTTATGGCTGAACCTGAACGAGCACCTGAGGTTTTGGTCCGACAGGAAGCATATTGGCAAAAATAGCAAAAGTGCTAAAATAAAATAAGTTTACAAGCTAAAATAAAGTTGTATGAAGAAATATTTCATATCACTGTCTCTCGCGGCCCTGCTATTGTTTGTGCCATTTTTTGTTCTTGCGCAAGACGTCAATGTCGACAGTCAAGATCAGGATACCAACCCTCTCTTAATTCTCAATGCTCCTGAGCAGGTAGAAATTACAAACACTACGAATACCACAAACACTACGAATACC
>CAZGDO010000013.1:20453-23470 GCA_964524365.1 uncultured Gammaproteobacteria bacterium
ACAAACACTACGAATACCACAAACACTACGAATACCGCATATACAGATACATTGGATTCTGTTATCGAAGATCCAGGCACATTGCCAGATTCAACGTTTTATTTTTTGAAAACATGGGGCGAAGGAATTCATATGTTCTTTACCTTTGATGAGAGTAAAAAAGCAGAATTGGAATATAAATATACACTTCGACGATATTCTGAAATTCAAAAGTTACTGGAAAAAGGGAAGACCGATGCGGCAGAGAAACAACTAACAAAAGCGGAACAAAAAACTGAACGCTTGCAAAAACGCATTGAGACTGCCACACAAGAAAATAGTGGCAATAAAGACGATCTTGTTGCCAAGCTTGAGTCCCTGCAATCGCGTCATCAGGATGTCCTGATGTCTGTGTACGATAAAGTATCCGAGCAGGCAAAGGATTCAGTCCTTCGTGCGCTGGATAACTCCACACAGGGTCTTCAGAATGCCATTGATCATGTAAAGGGTTCGGATGCAGCAGAGCAGTTTGATGCGGAAGTCCGGACGCGTCTCGAAAATTACGGTCAAGAAAAAAAGAACGAAGTTCAAACTCGATTCAATGCTATCCGTAAAGTTAAAAATGAAAGCACCAGCTCTGATGAGAATTCAGACACAAATACCGGTACCGACACGAATGCGAGTGCGGCGAGTGATGAAGTGGATGGGAATGCCGACCAAGGCAATCAAGGCAACCAGGGGCAGCAAGAAGAAATTGATGACTCAACAAGCGTTGATGCCATGACAAATACTGATACAAATACAACAACCAAGACCGAAGAAGAAGAAGTCGAGAACGAAAGCGATTAATTTTCACTGCTCTTTCTACCAAGGAGGGTAGACATGGAGTATCAAGAATCCACAGGATATTATGTCGACACCGAGGGAGGATTCGTAACGCTATATACTGCGTGGTATGAGATAACTCCATTTAGAGACGGACTGGTACGCATTTTTTTGGTTCCATGCTCGTTGCGAAAAACCGTACTCCCTTTCTGCGAGTTTTATCGCCTCCTCTTTATGGTTTTTATTCTCGAATCAGCAGAACCCTTTTTTGCGGAAGTCGCATAATTATGAATAAAAGAAATCAACCCCCGTACAGAAATTTTGCACGGGGGTCTTTTCACAACAGAAGGAGGACGGGATTTTAGAAGCTTTCGATCACCCAGTGCGTCGTGCCATTAATCTCGAACTGTTTTCCTTTGCAGACCGAGCGAGCCTGCTTCGCGATTTCGGCATGTGGCGAGATTACAGTAATTTCGCCGTCGATCTCAGGGATTTCATATTCTTTGCCCGTCAGACAGGGTAGAATAAAAAACCAGGCGACTTCGCCGCCACTGTTCATTTGGATCAGCGAGCCCTCTCCGATGTGGCCGTTGTTGTTCTTCAGCTGGGTTGCGAGCTCATTGAGCTCGCCGATATTTTTGAGTATCGTTTTTTCCCGATGGGTGGCCTGTGCGGCTACCGCCGCCGTTGAGTAGGCCTGCGGGTCATCATCACCGCGATGAAAACCAGTAACATTAAGACTTCTTTTAAGTTCTTTGTTGCTCGGTCGCATTTGCTCAAGTTGTCCTCGGTGATCATTGATGACCGCCATGATGATGCTTCTCTTTGCGCCAATAACGTCCATAATTGTTGCCTCCTTGTAAAGAGCGGGTTACGAGTTGTTGGGGGATTCTGTTTTCAAAGAACAGTATCAATAAAAGCCCGCTTTGTCAAGTTTACCTTGTTATTTATTCGCATATTTGGTACATCTCATATAGAAAAACAACACAAAACGCATCAAGGAGGATATTACAATGAAATGGTTCTTTACCATCACGTGTGCTGCTATTGCTCTAATGAGCTTTGGTTGTGCCCACCATCCGAAGATACAAGAAGAGCTGCCGTATACAAAAGCAGAAGTTGATCTCAAAATAGATTCATTGCGTGATATGACTCAGAAATCGTTTCGTGTGATGCAGTCAAATATTGAGGAGATCCAGCAAATTCAAATTTCGTATGCAGGTCAGTTGAATCAGCGCCAGAAAAACATCACCCAGCTCGCAATTCCTCAAGATGTGACGTTTTGTGGAATATCCGTCCCAATGGAAACGCTTGACGGACGGATGCGGTTTGAGCAGGAATTATTTTTTTTGTTCGCTCGTCAGGATTACCTGATATTGTATATGCTTCGTGCGAACCAGTGGTTTCCTGACGTTGAACGTTTGCTTGCGAATAGTGGACTGTCTAACGATCTGAAGTATGTCCCTGTAGGCGAATCAGGACTTCGCGCAAACGCTCGTTCGGCGGCTCATGCGCAAGGTTGGTGGCAATTCATATCTGCAACCGGCAGAAAATACGGATTACTCTCGAATGGTGACATAGACATGCGCAACAATTTAATCGCGTCCACAAACGGTGCGATTCTGTATTTCAAGGATTTGCTTGATATGTTTGGAGGGGACTACGCGCTCGCGCTCGCTGGATACAACATGGGAGAAAACGGTTTGCGTCGCCGCATACGCGATCAAAAAACCAGCAATTATTTTGAACTGGAATTGTCGTATGAAACGTCGCAATATGTTTTCCGTATGGCGGCAATCAAGTATGCGCTTGAACATCCGCTTGAGTTCGGAATCGATCCTGAAGCGGTAGTGTATTGGGAGCCGTTTGCGTTCGATACGGTAACTGTTCAAGTTCGATTTCAACTTCCATTAAATGATGTTGTTGCGTGGACTAATTCCACGATGCGCGAAATTAAGCGATTGAATCCAGAAGTGAAGAGCGCCTGGCCTCGAGGAACGTATTTGATCAACCTTCCGTTAGGTACACGATCAATATTTTTCGAAGAACTGAGTAGGGTCAAAAAAAAATAGATGCGCAAAAAATACATCACACTAACGAGGGATAGACAGCTATCCCTCGGTTTCTTTAATTAAGGAATAAATTTTTGTTGAAGAGCAGTTGTCAAGGACCCCGTTTTTCAGACACTGAGTCGACAACTTTTTAGGCAGCCA
>CAZGDO010000014.1:0-23300 GCA_964524365.1 uncultured Gammaproteobacteria bacterium
GTCCCGTTGAGACGATTCGCTCGTTGCGTCAAAGGTGCCGAGTGAAAAGGCTTTCCGAATTTATGTGTCTCTACCCCTAAGGCAAAAGAGTAAAAAAAAGTTTACCCCCACTGTTATATAAATTCTACTTCTTAAAGACCAACCATTTATTAAGAAAAAAATTCCAAAATAGAGTTATGCCAATAGCAAGTGCCTTTGCGATCACGTCGTACAAATGGGCGTGATAGACAAAAAGATACAACAAAAGCGTGTTCACTCCGAGCCCCGTGGCATTTATGCTGAAAAAACGTATATACTGCTTTACGCGTTCAGTATCTTTGCTGCGAAACGTCCACCGCCGATTCAGTAAATAGCTATTCGTTACCGCAACGCTAAAGGAAATAATATTGGCATAGAGCACATGCTCACCGAAAAAGTGTATTAAGCGCGTTAAAAGTAAAAAAACTACAAAATCTATGATGGTATTAAAAACACCGACAACCGCAAATTTATAAAACTGCCGAAAATGCTCTTTATCGGAAAACGGAAGAAAACGTGATACTAAATTATAAAGTGATTGCGACGCCATTTATTTGTTAGTAGTAAACGTTGCGACTTGTACACCACCTCGAAAAGACTCTGAGTATGCAAAAAATGAAGCGATGCTAGTTAGAGTACCATATCCATGGAATGCACGAACATGCGGTCCGCCACCTTGTCCTGCGCCGGTAATAATATCGTCAATCCCATCGCCATCCACATCTCCGGTCGCAATACTCACCCCACCGTGAAAACCTTCTCCATACGCGAAAAAGCCGCGCTCGGGTAGCCCCGATGAAGAAAATATTCTAACGTGTGGTCCGCCATGAGAACGGGGTGCCGTAACGATTTCGAGACGACCATCGCCATCCACATCTCCGGTCGAAACATTTACTCCACCTCGATAACCAAGCCCGTACGCAAAAAAACGCGTGAGCGCAACCCCATCTTCATTAAACACCTGTACACGCGGCAAACCGCCTGACCCCATACCAGCAATAATTTCGGCCTTACCGTCATTGTTTAGGTCTCCCGCTGCGATATCCATACCTCCCATAAATTCACCAGACCACGCAAAAAAGCGTTTTCGAATCGCACCATTTTGATAAAAAATTCTAATTTCAGAAACCGATCCTTCTTCACGAATTGCGATCATGTCGTCAACGCCATCTCCGTTTGTATCTGCACATGCAATTCGGACGCCATTCTGAGGCGAAGAAAACGCGCGAAAACTCCACACATCTACGCCTTCGTGGCTTATTAAGTGAATGCGAGATTCAACTCCGCCCCCGGAGCCGTAAAGAATTTCATTTTTTCCATTTCCATCAATGTCGCATACAGCAATTGAGCCAGTTCCGCGATAATCGGGATGTGCAATAAATGCGTTTCTATATGCCGAACCGCTTTGAGAAAACCAGCGTAACTGCGGCCCGCCATTCGTCAACGGGAATGTTAGAATGGTTGCGCCGCGTAAAGTCGGCGGCGTGGAAACAACAACTGCTTTTACCGCTGAAATAAGTCCGCTCCCAAGTTGGTTTTGATAAGAAGGGTTTTTGTTATTAAGTGAGGATGCGGAATTAACAAGAAGCGTTTCTAACTGCTCACGCGTTATTTCAGGTTGATGGGCAAACGCGAGTGCGGCGACTCCTGCGACAACTGGCGATGAAAATGATGTGCCGTTCCAACCTGAGGAATATCCGCTTGGGAATGCCGTGCCTGATTCAGTTGATACCGTACTCAGTATGTTTTCTCCTGGCGCTGAGATATCAATACATGAGCTTCCATAATTTGAAAAAGAGGATTTTACACCGCTATTAGTTACAGAGGCAACGCCAATAACTCCAGTATGACAAACTGGATACTTCGGAGTTGTGTTTAAATTAACATTATCGTTACCCGCTGAGGCAATCACAAGAACTCCCCTGCTTCGCGCATACTGGATTGCCTGCATTAGAAGAGTTGATGATGTTGGACCGACAAAACTTAAATTTATAATATCAGCACCATTATCAGCCGCGTACTTCACACCTTGAGCAACGTCCACTGAATTCCCTGAACCAGAAACACCAAGAACGCGTACAGGCATAATAGTAATGCCCCACGCCACGCCAGAGACACCAATGGTATTATTTCCGGTTGCACCAATGATCCCCGCAATAACGGTCCCGTGATGCTCTGCCGTAAGTGAGCTTCCTGCGTGAGGAGTTATGTCAGTAGATGAATCAGCAAAATCCCAGCCATTCCGATCATCAACATACCCGTTGTGATCGTCATCTTTTTTATTGCCTGGAATTTCATCTTCGTTGACCCAAATTCGGGGCGATAAGTCGGAGTGGCTTATATCAACTCCTGCGTCTAAAACCGCGACGATCACGTTATCTTGTAGCCCCTTTTCAATATCCCACGCCTCTGGGGCGTTGATAGCGATTAAATTATTCTGTGATGAAAATAGTGTATCATTAGGAACACGCGCCTGTTGATATTGGGCATTTTTCTCAATAAAAGAAACACGGGGATTTGAGCCGTACGTTTGGATAAAATTACTATATTGTTGATTTGAATTAAAGGAAACTGTTGTGAAGCTACCGTCCGTGTAACCAACAACGACATCAACGCGTTCTGTCGCGCTTGCCGTGTCACGTGGTGAAAGAAAAAAAACGGCTACACTAATAACAAGCATGAACAAAACAAATGCGCGACTCATTGTATTTGCGTCTCATTTGCAATTGAGACCGTCAACTCCTTGCCCCCCCGAAAATATTTAATAGGAATTTCAGTCTGGCCATCCACGGTTAACAATGCCTGACCGATGCTTTCAGTTTCTGAAATATTTTGACCGTTCACTTGCGTTATAATATCTCCGGCTAGCAATCCTGCAACGGCTGCTGGCGAGCCTTCTGTAACAGCTAAAACTAATCCATCGGATGAATCCACCAACAGAAAACCATTCGTTCTCCCCTGTCGGAAAGATTCCGGAACATATGGAATCAGGGAAAGATCAATACCATGCACGGAAAGTGATGGATAAACAATTTTCTTATCAACAAGGTACTGATTTAAGAGTGAACGACGTTCCGGTAAATATACTATAGATGGCTTATTTGAGTTTCCATTAAAAAAACCTAGTAACGTGCCATCACCTCTGAATATGGGTGTTCCTTTGGGATATTCAACATGCGCATCAACGTATACTTCTGAAAAAAAGGTTTCAGAAGGTAAAATGAATAAATCGGGATACAAAAGTTGGTCACGGACATGTTTTGATATGGTTTGTTCATCAACTGAATATTGTGTTTGTGTTTCTGGCTTCTGAATGATAAAAACATTTTCTAAAGGTATTGGGGTGGTCGCATCGGCGATGTCTATCACTTGAAGGCCTTGGCCAGGAAAAGTAAAAAACGCTAAACTCGATTTTTCGTCGCGAAATGAAACTGTCACGGACTGACTTTCTCCATCAGCATCAAGAGCGGTGTACGTTTTCCCCTTTTGCAAAACCTCAGATGAGGTAAATGATAGTCCATCGCTCGTGTATAAAAAACCATATCCAACAAAATGTTCCTGCGTAAGTAACGTATCTTGAATTATGGTGGCTGTCTCTGGAATTTCTTGATCATACAAACGTAAAAAAGACGGCGCAACCTGGTCTACAAACGACTGCATAAATTGCTCCTGCTCGGTGTATGCTTTTGAGCCGTTTCGTATCACAATTGTGTTTTCAGGGCTTTGAAAATTAAAAAAAACAAATCGGTCATTTTGTGATAGAAAGAATACGGTTCCAGCAATACCACCAACTATACTGATGATAAGAAAAAATATCGAGTTTCCAATGCCAAATGATTTCTTTTGCGGGTGTTCAAAATTCTGTTGAAGTGATTCGCGGTACACTTCCTCAATTTCTTTGTTCACACGGTTTCTATTTTTTGGCGACGTTGGCGCTATTTTTTGTTTCATATTATCTCCATTGAGCAGTTACAAGAACTATAAGCAGAACAAAACCGACAATACCAAGTGTGCGAGCAACTTTTTTTGGATTTAAGGAATCATGCAAGCTAGCTAAAAGTATTTGCATCATACCATAGACAAACGCCAACGTCACAACGCCCTTAACAAGGGGTAAATGAGGCCAAATGTTTAGCACATAAACAAACTCGACAAAAACTATAGCAAATAAAGCACTATACCAACGCGAAGAGGTTAATAGAACTTTTTGTGACCATAAATATGCATAGAATAAAAGCAGGCCAAATACGGCTGCAATACTCAATGTGACAATTGAAGAAACGCCAAAAAAGAAACGTAAATTAAAAAGGGATACAGTCGCAAAAAAAATAGAGAGTAAATGCATGTATGAAGACACGTTGCTCAACGCTGAAATGTGATAATCCGGGATATTCCATAAATACTTATAGGCATTCTCAATATATATCAATGAAATGAAAGCGATGCCAAGCGCTGTCGCATACTGAAAAAAGGGATGCTCAAGAAAAATAAAAAAAGAAAAACCAGCAATGTTAAAAAGCGCAACACCCAACACGAATAGCATTCGTTCATACAACGAAACCTTTGCTTGGTAAAAAAATCGAACAAGCAAAATAATCAACAGTCCAATGAACGCGACAGCGATGGGGATCAAATACGCGGAAAAAAATAATAGTAAAATACAAGCTCCGATAATAAGCAGAAAAATAGCCACTGATAATAAACGATGTGTCTGGGTCATAATGATCGGACTGTTAGAATCAGATGTCCTGTGGTTAAATCGACAGACTCTACTGGCGCAACATCAAGTATACCTGAAACAAGAGACGGAGTGAACGTCTCAACTATTGTAGAAGGTATAAGAAAGTGTGGGATGGGTAATCTTCCGATAAAAGCTTTATCTAAAGTAATGCGCATGTCACCAGCATCAGCTGTTGGGATGGCGTGTCCTCGTAATAAAATATTTGGCTGAGAAGCAAGTCGACCGTAAAATTCTATAAATGTTGGTTCTATTACTAACTGAGAAAATGAAAAAGGATATGAGCTTTGAGAGGCAACTGTCTCTTGAAACAATGCATTTAGCTGTTCTTCCGATAAATCGACTGATAGGGTACCAAATAATGCGTCTTCTGCTTGTTGTCGCGTTTGAATCTGGAGTAACTTTTCAGAAAAAACTGCCGGTTCTACGTTGCGAATTGGTCCTGGTTCTTTATAGAGTATATCGCTAGCAACGGGTATGTGCCAAACCCCAGAAAGCACAACAAGCACAAATAAGGTAATAAGTAGCATCAAAGCCGACCCTCGAAGTGAGAATTTAAAAGGGAGCATAATGATGTATGCGACTACTTTGCCTATCTTAGCAATAGTGCTTCCAGACGGTTTTGTTGTCTCGGGTAAAGACCGCTCGATTCTAGTCATGAAAGTTTCTTTGGTTTTCTATCTGTTTTTTTTGGTTCATCTACGAGATCAACGTGTGATCGAATCTTATCTATTAAATGAACCAGCTCCGTGGCACTCATGTCTTTCTCTGAGGTCGTCGAAATTTTCTTCTGAATCTTACTTATGAGCTCTTGAACGTGTTGTGGATCTTTAATGCTGGTGATATGAAGATCAGCTCGGTCACCTGCTGTATGAATCATAAGTGTGCCGACATGCAGCAAGGTACCCATAACCCCTGTGACACAAAAACTCATCTCTTGGATATTTTGATAAAGGCATTCTGAAACTACTCTTGAAAACATTCCCTGTTGATCAATATCAACTACTCGTTCACTTGTAAGCACAAAAATATTCATGCGATTTAAAATAATCGTCCGCACAAGAATAAACGTGCCCCCAAGTAAAAGGAGTAACAACCCGATACGACCCCACAACCCCTGATGAATGAGTGGGTATAAAAAAAAGAAACCTGCTATAATAGAAAACGTACCAGAAACCCATCCCCAAATATGGGCAATTGGCGACCTACGGACAATCGTCAGTAGTTCCTCACCGTCGCGTAATTGTCGTTCTAAATACGATTGAGACATAGTATGAAGAAAAAAGCGTTAAAAATTACCTGGCTTGTTATCGTGATTCTCGGTGTTGTTTCTATGCTGTTTTTCACGATCATGCCTTTATTTTACCAGAATTAGTAAATTACCGCTTGAGGACCGCCAAATAGGCGCTTTGCGGAATATCAACTCTGCCCTGAGAACGCATGCGTTTTTTGCCTTTTTTTTGCTTTTCTAATAACTTGCGTTTTCTGGTCACGTCACCACCATACAGCTTTGCCGTAACATCCTTTCGCAACGGCGCGATACGCGATGAGGCCAAAACTTTCGCGCCAATCGCGGCCTGAATCTTTACTTCGAACAATTGACGAGGAAGAACATCTTTTAATCGTTCAACAATAGCGCGGCCAACTCGTGTCGCGTCAACTCTATAAACCATGCTCGCGAGCGCATCCACTAATTCCCCTGCGACAAGAATGTCTAGACGTTCAACATCGGCAATTTGATATCCTAAAAAATCATAGTGATACGACGCATATCCAGATGTGACGCTTTTTAATTTGTCATAAAAATCTATTAAAATGCTTGCTAAAGGCATTTCAACTTTTACAATAGCTCTTTCTTCATCTAGAAATTCCGTAGTATTAAATACCCCTTTTGATGAAGCAACAAGTTCCATAACATTTCCGAGTGAGTCTTTTGGGGTTACAATATCAAGCTTCACCCATGGCTCCTCAATGTGATCGATGTGGCTGACGTCAGGCAAATACAAAGCGCTGGACATAGTCATAAAGCCATCTCGAAAAACAGAAACGTTTACTTTTTCTTTCCGTTCCCACGCGCGCAGACCCTGTTCATTCAAAAAAACATGATACGCAACCGACGGTACGGTAACGACTAAATCTAAATCATATTCTCGTCGAAGACGCTCACTCACTACCTCAAGGTGCAGTAAGCCAAGAAAACCGCATCGAAACCCAAACCCAAGGGCTGGCGAATGATCAGGTTCATATTGTAAACTTGCATCATTTAGTTTTAAACGTTCAAGCGCTTCTCGTAGCGCCGCATATTCGCTCCCTTCTTTTGCATAAAGCCCAGCAAAAACCATTGGCTGTAACTCTTTATATCCAGGAAGTGGGGTCGCTGTCGGGTCTGAAGCAACGGTAATTGTGTCTCCAACTTTGATATCAGCGACATCCCGAAGGCCTGTGACAACATACCCTATATCACCTGAGTGGAGTGCTGGGATTGGAAAAAGTTTAGGATGAAATTCACCAACCTCAAGAGCCTCGGCTTTTTCTGTTGACTGGAATAAAATAAGCTCATCACCCTTTTTTATTGAACCGCTGAATAAACGCACATAAGCTATGACGCCTTTATATTCATCATAAAGCGAATCAAAAACTAACGCTCGTGTCCCAAGAGACTGCGAAAGTTTTGGTGGAGGAATTTTCTTTATAACTTCATCAAGAAGTTCTGGGACGCCTTGCCCGGTTTTACCTGACACAAGTAAAATATCTTCTTTCTTAACGCCAAGCAAATTCATAAGCTCACGCTGGACCATGGGGACCTGGGCACTTGGTAAATCAATTTTATTTATAGCTGGAATCACCGTGAGATCGTGTTCAAGCGCGAGATATAAATTTGTGAGTGTTTGCGCTTCAACACCTTGTGTTGCGTCGACCAATAAAATCGCTCCTTCAACTGATGCAAGAGATCGAGATACTTCATATGAAAAATCAACATGTCCCGGCGTATCAATAAGGTGTAGCGCGTATTCTTTACCGCCAGAGCTATATTTCATTGATACGGGAGCGAGTTTTATGGTTATACCACGCTCTCGTTCAAGATCCATCTGATCTAATAGTTGATCTTGCGCATCACGTTTGTCGACGGTATGCGTTACATCAAGTAAACGATCAGCAAGAGTAGACTTGCCGTGATCGATATGAGCAATAATGCAAAAATTTCTAATATTATCCATGTGGAGTATTTGTGTCATCTGAGCTTTGAGTAATGGGGGTTTTACCATTCCTTGTTTTATTCCATATGCGTAGAACCCAATCACGTATCATCATAACCTCTTCGCATCGAAGAAAAAGCGTAATGAAGAAATACGTTAGTAGGCCAACAACGCCGGCTATAAGTCCTTGTAAAAAAATACCAACAAACGTTGTCATATTCACTCCAAGGGCAAGAAAATATTTCATCCCTACAACAATCGCCCCCATAAACACGGAAGCAATTACTATTTTAATCCCCGATCGCACAATCCGCGTATCATCAAGTGCTCCTATTTTTCTACGTAAGAAATAATAAAGCAAAAACATATTAAGAAGATTTGCTGTAGAATATGCGCCAGCGAGTCCAAGGACGCCATATTTTTGAGACAAAAGTAGAGCGAGCACTATATCAACAACTACAGACACCATGGCTATTTTAACCGGAGTTCTGGTATCGTGATGTGCATAAAAAGAACGAGCAAGGGTTGGTATCAAGGATTGGGCAAACAATGACAGTGAAAAAATACCGAGCATTTGAGCGGTTAGATAGGTCGCCTCCCAAGAGTACGCATTTGCCCCCAAAACGACACGAACGATTTGTGCGCGTAATAATAAAAACAAAATTGAGATAGGAATCATCAAATAGAGAATTCGACGAACGGTTTCAGAAAATTGATGAGAAAATTTTTCTTTATCATTGTCAGCAAACGCCTCGCTTAAAACAGGAAAAGCGGCGATCGCTAAAGACACCCCAAAAACATTAATTGGAAAATTTTGTAAATTATTCGCAAAATTATATACCGTTATACTGCCAGCCATTAAGGTTGATGCGATTATTGTATTAACCAATAGATCGACTTGATTAACTGCGAGTCCAATCGTGCGAGGTACCATAAGGGCGCCAATTTTCCTTACGCCTGGGTGTCGAAAATCAAGGATACGCCGATATCGAAATCCAACCCGAAGCACTGAGGGTATTTGAATTGCTAAGTGCAAAAACGCTCCAAGTACAACTCCATATGCTAGACCCATAAGTCCATAACGAGGGGTCAGTGCGACAATACCAAAAATAATACCCAGGTTATAGAGCACTGGAGCAAGCGCAAAGCTGGTAAAACGTTTTAATGCGTTTAAAATCCCACTGACAACATTACTTATGCCAAAAAAAACAATCGCAACGAGCATAACTCTACTTAACTGAATCGTTATATTCTGCTTCTCAGCTGGAAAGCCAGGCGCAATCAAAGGAATTATTTGTGGCACAAAAATAAAAAAAAGAATACCAAGAACAATTAAAACAATAAGCAATAAATTCAATATAGAATTCGCAACTCGCCATGCCTCATCACGCGACGAAGGATCGTTTTTTTTTATGTATCCAATAAACACCGGGATAAACGAAGATGAGAGCGCGCCAAGTACTAGGACGTTAAAAATGAGGTCAGGTACTTTAAAGGCGGCAAAATATGAATCGAGCGCCCCGCCACCTCCAAATGTTGACGCAAGCAGTCGGTCACGAAGCAACCCCAAAAACCTGCTTAAAATCGAGGTTGCTGCTATGATAAGCGCCCCGCCGGTGACTGTTGTAGTCAGTTTACGGATAAATGTTTGTACATTCATATATTAGCGAAACACAACACCAAATACTGTATCTTGAGTAACGTCAAAGGACACCTCAGCATGAGAGCCTTCAATGCGCGACTCGACTTGTATTGGAGCAACAACGTGATCAATCGCTCGATCAGCATCAATACTCCACGTAAAGGAAACATTCTGCTGGCCTGGCTGATGTATGACGGCGACAATCCATACATCATCGTTTGTTTGACGCGGAAAAGAATAGGTAAATGTAGCTTCGCTTGAAGTTTCCGGAGCTACTCTCATCCAATTCCCAAAGACTGTGTGTTGAAATTCCTGGGTAATTCTTGTCCCATTCTTCTCTTGGACAACTGTGTTATCCTCTGCAAATTGCAAATCTTGATCAACGGGCGTGTCTTTCGGTGGAATTAAAAACCATGAATTTGGCACTTCATAAAAATCCAGTGCGTCTTGAAGTACCGAACCAAGTGGCACATAGGCTCTCATGTAAGCAAGATTTGTAATACCGGAAAATATATCAGCTGTAAGGCCTTGGTGTTGTCTTATGATTTGAATAGAATCTTCGACTGTATTGTTAGTCAATGTGGTTGAAAGGAATATGTGTTGATTAATTACACGATCTGTTTTGCCCCCTGCGATATTTGTTGTGATAAGTCCTAGGTAATCGTCAGTCTCAAATTGAGGAAGCGCCCCAGAAAAACCAGCCGCAACTATCTTATTCTGAACTGCCGCATTTTCCGCATACATTAACAAGTCTTTAGTTTGAATAGATTTATCTAGGATTGAAACGAATTGAAATTGCTTCTCAGGCGAAAGTCGTAAAGCTTGTTCTAGCAGTTTTGGCATCATATCCGCAATAATTTTTTTGGGCTCCGTTGATTGTAGTTCTTTCTCTTGTTCAATCGATTCTCGAGTAACACGTAGAAAGTTATCTGTATCAACGGTTACGCCACTTGAAGTTTGTAAATCTATTGGCCCGGTAAGATCAAGTAGGGAAAGAAGCACATCAGGCGTAAAGGCTATAATACCGTCAACATTTTCATTTCCAGCATCATAGTACAGCTCAAGAATTTTTCTTGCGGAGGTTGGAAAATCAGGAAACCAATTCGCGTCTTGAAAACTAAAATACGGATTCACAATCTGCAGTGGTTTTGGTGCTTTATACTTTTCCTTCACCTGACCAGAAATATCATAACTCCCACCCTTCGGGACTGTGAGCTGAGATACGCTACCTTGCTTAAATTTAACACGAGCGACACTGCCAATAAATCCACCCGTTGGGCGCAACTCCTGATTGTTTTGGAATAGTAACAAAAAGTCCTTTTCACCTGAAAAACCCAGTACGTCATACAAAACTGAAAAATCCTTATCAAGCCTGGTGAAAACATCATTGAGATCTGAAAAAGTCATCTGCAAGTCAATAAACTGCTGCTGGTAATCAGATGGCAATTTTTTTACGTCAATTTTTTCAAAATGGTACGACAATGTATCCAAAGATGAGCGAATGTCTGGAGCAAGGTCATGGTATGTTGTCATAAAAGTGACATAACCTCTTGCGTCACCAGAAAGCGAGCTGTCAAAAAGTTTTTGGACTAATGATCCAAGGTGCGCAACTTCATTGCCCGCGGCAACCGCATGTTGACCTGTTTCAAAACTTTTTTTAACTCCAGGCAACGCAACCAAAAGACCAAATTGTTGATGAATCGTTTCTAGTTGACCCTGCGCGTATGAAAAACGCTCTATTGCAGTAGTTAATGATTCATGAGCCTCATTCTGATTATTTGCTATCAGAGCGTCTTTTGCGAGTTGTAAAGAATTGAAACCTTCGGTTGCTGCTCCAAGCACCACCCCGCGGGTTGTAGTCGCGTGCGTATACGCCTGCACGCCAAAAACAGTTACGGCTATTATAAAAGCACCAACCGCAAATCCAACTAATTTTTTTGTTGAAAATGAGTACTCTCTTTTTAACTTTTTCGTCCTACCAGCATTAGTGTCCCCATGTTCTTTCTTTACTTTCTTATTAAAAAATGACTTCGAAGATCCTTCGTGGGACTTTTTTGCAAAATTAGCAAAAATCGTGTGGCGCCTTGGTTTTTGAAAATTTGTCTGAGATGTTAAAAACGAAACCTTTTCTATGGCTGCTTTTTTTGATCCGTACTGCTTCGTATTTTGGTTTACCTGGCCCGCTTGCGCCTGAGAGCGTAAATCAAGAACGTTTCGATCTGGTATATTTTTATGCATGCTCATACTGCTGTTTCGTAAATGCGGAGAGTTTTTTCTGCCATATCGCGCCAACTGTATTTTTTATACTGTGCCAAGCCATTTATAACGAGTCGCTGCCGAAGTTCTGAATCACTAAGAACTCGTTCTATCGCATGTATCATATCATCTAAATGCTCTGGGGAAAAATATAGTGCCGCATCTCCTGCAATTTCCGGCAAACAAGAGCTGTTACTGCAGACAACTGGAACACGCCGCGCCATTGCTTCTAAGGGGGGAAGTCCAAATCCTTCATATAAAGAAGGGAAAACAAAAGCTTGCGCTTGTGCATACAATTGCCCAAGTCCCATATCTGATACGAATCCAGGAAACAGTACATGAGTAATTTTTTGCTCTCGAACATACACAATAAGTCGTTTATAAAAGAAATCATGCTTACCCACAAGCACAAGGTATAAATCTTGTCGCGTACGTTGAATACGGCCAAACGCATCAATAAGGCGTTCTAAATTCTTGTGCGGGTACGCATTACCAACATATAAAAGAAATTCTCCCGGGATGTTTATTTCACCCTTTGATGCGGTTTCAAGAATTCGTGAATCAACCCCTTCGTAAGTAACAACCACTTTATTTTCTGGAATGTGAAATGTCTTTTCTATGTCTGCTTTCGTGAAATTAGAAACTGTTAGAACACGACTAGACTTTTGTAAAGCATGCTTCATGACTTTTTGATACATCTGATGCTTGAACCAATAAAGTAATGGACCCAGGGTCGTAGCCTTTACGGTTGGAAAGTGGCTCAAGATTAAATCATGAACTGTCGCAACAAACGGATGGGATGAAAATAGCGGTACATTAAAATGTGGATAATGAATCAAATCACAGGATGCTTGCCGTAAAACACTTGGAAGTTTTGTTTGCTCTTCAAGTGAATACCAATTTATGTCCGCTTTAACTTTTTGGAAACGAGGATTCTCGGGTGTCCAACTATCCCAATCTTGCGTACGCATGAATATATAAAATTCATGATCCGTATTTATCGTTTCTAGATTACGAACAAGTTGTTCGGTATACCGACCCAATCCTTTTGAGGCGCTACCAAAAAAACGTGCGTCAATTCCGATTCTCATATGCAACTTTTGTAAAAATATTCATCATAACGCTTGCGACCTGCTCCCAACTCCGAGTTACCAGCGGGTTATCGTAAGAAACATGCGTCGAAAGTGTTGGTAACAATTGCATTGCGTGGACAATAGATTGAATGTTGTCAGGATTTACATACAAAGGGCCCTTTCCAAAAACTTCTGGCATACAAGTTCTCGCGGATGCGATAATTGGGATTCCAAGAGATTCTGCCTCAAGACCTGGAAAGCCAAATCCCTCATAAAAGGAGACAAACACAAGTCCTTGAGCATGGGACAACAAATCCCACTTTTCTTTTTCAGATACATACCCACGCTCTTGAATCCACCCGCGGCGCTTAAGTGTATTAAAAAGACGCAACGTCGAAGCGCGCAAATTTACATACCCCCTTTTTCCAACAAACAATAATGGCTTATAGGAGTTATCCTGGGAACGAACCTGCTCGTACGCAGAGAGTATACCGTAGATATTTTTTCGCTCATCAATATCGCCAAGCACTAAGAGATGATCTGATTTTTTTCGTTGAACAGGTAATGTCGGTTTAATAAGTGCAGGATATACAACTGAAATATTCTGTTTCTTTTTTGGAAAGTGCTGCAGTACAGCACGTTTTGTTGCAATTGAATCGACAACCACTTCTCTTGCTCCGCCGATTAGCGATCGCGCGCGAACCATCCTATACCACAAATGATTACGAAATGAATAGGCTCGAGGTAACTGCAAATATGAAATGTCATGAACCGTTAAAACCGATGCGAATGGAAGGCGTGGAAGATACATGACATTTGGAAAAAAGTACACATCACATTTTTTTGCAAACGTTTCAAGGCTGGGGAATCTTAAAACGCCAAATGAGGCGTGAAGAATTTTGTTTGGAATACGGGTCGAAACTATTTCGCAATTAGGAAATGCACGATATATTTGGAGCGAATCATTGTTAGTATAGCTATTTGTAAAAAGGACAAATTTCTTATCTGGATAAAACGTCAGCAAGGAATAAATAAGCTGCTTTGAATACCGAGAAATTCCGCTTGGTTTTTTTTCAAGCAATGATCGCGCATCAACAAATATACGCATTGGATTTCTATTTTTCTGTATCAAGCTTTCGAAAAGCTGAAAAAAGAGCCATCACAAAAATGGCAATAGCCGCACCGGAAATAAAGCCATAAAATGTACCCATAAGTACAGTGGTTTCTTTCTTGACTATAACTAGTTGAGATCCCCTTACTTCAAACAAAGCTTTTAAATCGGCATTCTGGTTCAATGCGCCTGAACGTTCTTCAACGTGCGTAATAATAGCTTGCCCCAATTTTTCAGCTTCATCCTTGTCTGGAGCATTAAAGGCCAACACAAGATTCTGCGAAGAATATTTCTTCATTTTAAAACGCGCGGTAAATGAATTGATTGACTTAATGTGTGGGTCTAGTCCTGCTCGATTGTAGACCTCAAGCAAAAAAGATGGGGTCTGAAACCAACTTACAATAGTTTCAGAAAACAAATCGGATGCTTGAATAGCATAATAGCCGTCGTATTGATACGCCTCTGTCTCTTGTTTGTTTATTTGGTTTACAGTAAATGACAATGACGACTCATACTTTACGGGTGTAAATGACGCGACAAGTCCCCCCACTATTGCTCCAATGATCATTAAGATAAACCCCCATCGTATGTAACGTACTATTTGACTCATATGTTTGAGTTAAGGAATTAAATTATGTGTGCGTAAATATTCAAAAAACTGTGTTTTAAAGGATGCGATTGAAAACGTTTCGGCGTGTGCCCGAATTGCCATTGAATCGAATTTTGAAGGATCAAAACGAATAATTGTGTCAGCAAGCGCCTCCCAAGATTGTTCATCGAAAAATGTTCCCGAAACGCCGTCTTGTATGATATCGAGCGCGCCGCCTTGATTAAAAGCAATAACCGGTCTTCCACATGCCTGTGCTTCAATCATGGTCAGCCCAAAATCTTCCACCTGTGGATTTATAAAGGCTATTGCATCCTGGTACAATTTATTAAGTTTATCGTCTGGTACTCGTCCTAAAAATTTTACATTTGAGTTTGAAATAGATTCAAGGTGTTCACGCTCGGGCCCGTCACCGTAGACATAAAGAGGGATGCCAAGTTTTGAGAAAGCCATAACCGTAACATCAAATCGTTTGTAGTTTGTAAGGCGTCCACCGGTAACATAATATTTTCCGGATCCCTGTCCTACCCGGAATTTATCGACGTCGACTGGCGGATAAATAATTGCACTTTCTCGTTTATAATAATGTTTGATTCGCTCCTGCACCACTCGCGATATGGCGATAAAATTATCAACCCGACGCGCAGCCTCTAAATCCCATACACGTAAATAATTTAAATACACGGACAACGCTGATTTGACTAATCGTGGTAACCCAAGATTATCTATATACTCATTGCGATCTGTCCAAAGATACCGTGTTGGCGTGTAACAATAACAAACATGCGTCGAGCCCTCTGGAGCAATAATCCCCTTTGCCAACGCCGAATTAGATGAAATAATTAATGAATACGGCGTCATATCAAAATGTTCAAACGCAACTGGCATGAATGGTAAGTACCATTGATACTTTCTAATCCCAAAAGGCCAGCGTTGAATAAATGAGGTCCGAATATCTTTATCGTTGAATAGTGGGTCTGCCTTTTTTTTATCCCACACGGTTGTAAATGTCGGCGCATCTGGAAAAAATTCCTGCAACACAGCAAGAACCCGCTCGCCCCCACCATTTTGCGCCAGATGATCGTGAATTAATGCAATAGACGGCTTATTCATGCGCTCCCCTTTCGTAATAAAACCACTTGCACTGTCTTGAGCAATAAACGGATATCAAGCAATAAACTCCAATTTTCAATATAGTAAATATCAAGTTGCGCTTCTTCTTCAAATTGCAAATCGGAACGACCACTTACTTGAGCCATACCAGTCATACCAGGTTTTATGGACAATAATTTTTTTTGATTCTGCGTATAGTGGGAAACCTCTTGTGGCTCATGTGGGCGAGGCCCAACAAGACTCATTGTGCCCCGCAACACGTTCAATAATTGCGGTAATTCATCAATACTTGTTTTGCGGATAAATCGTCCAAACGGAGTAACGCGAGGGTCATTTGTCATTTTAAATAATGGCCCATCTTTTCGTTCATTAAATTTTAGTAATTCCGCCTTTAAGTTTTCTGCGTTTTGTACCATCGAACGAAATTTAAACAAAGAAAAAATTTTTCCTCGTTCCCCTACGCGTTGCAACTTAATCAAAACCGGGCCAAGAGACGTAAGCCGGACAATAACAGCGGTGATGAAAAAAATTGGTGCGGTCAGTATAAGCATAAGTGCTCCAATAACCAAATCAAAAATACGTTTCCACACCCTCCCCCATCCTTCAAGACTTGTTCGCTTTATCTCTATGACGGGAATTCCTGCAAGTGTATTCAATCCAAAGTGTGTCAACGGTACAGGTAGTAAATCGGCGGTATATCGAAAACCAATCTGTTCTTCAATTGTAAAATTTACCAGTTCCCCAATCATCGACTCATGCATTTGAGGATTTGCGAGCAAAATATCATCTACCTCATCACGACTCACAAGTTCATGGATTCGTAACCTCGACTCATTATTAAATGACGTTATATGCAAAACCACACGAAAACCAAATTCGGGATTCGTGGTGAATGTTTTCGCAAGCTTATGTTTATCTTCTTCACTTGTAATAAGTACCAATTGTCGCACTCCCACGCCTTTTCGGAGCACAGTCAATTGAACAGCTCGAACAATAGTTCGCGCAATCCCAATATATAATACGGATAATACCCAGGTGGTGAGAATAATAAAACGGGAAGCAAATAATTCCTGACTAAAAAAAATGAAAAAAATCAAAAACGCAACTGCTGTTGTTGATCCAATAAATACTTTTAACCATTCACCCCTCGACTTGCCGTCGTAACGAACTGAATATAAACCAAGTAGCGCAAAAACAACTAACCAAAGTAACGCTGATGGAAACAACACATGGAGCACTTGAGAAAGAGAAAAATCATATTGTATGGGAAGCGATTCTGAAAAAGTTGAAAACCGCAGGGCATAAGCACTAACGCCTGAAAGAATAATAAAAATATAATCCAGGGGTACAAGAAGTACACTAAAAAATAATTCTGAACGTTTCATGATAGAAATCCCGGATTATGTTGATGATTTATATGCCGAAGTCAGCCTGTAAGCCGAATTCTGGACCCAAGTATAACCTTGGGTGATGGCCATCTATCTAGGGCAACTATTGCTAATTGCCTCAAGCGACGAACCCGGCTCCGCAAACGCGGAACCCTACTTCATCTTGCACCAGAGAGGGTTTACCACAATCCTACATCACTGTAAGACATGCGTGCGCTCTTACCACACGATTTCAACCTTACCTGTGACTCTTTGCGAGTCCATCGGCGGTGTATTTTCTGTTGCACTTTCCCTAGGCTTCGTCTGAAATTCAGACTACTCCTGGCCGCCGTTAGCGGCTCTCTACTTCCCTGTCAAATAGGGGGTGTTCGGACTTTCCTCTTCAAAAGGAATGCTTTTAAAGTAACCATCCGACTGGCTTCGGCTTCGATACTATACGAAAAAACTACCTGTTTTGTCAAGCAGTAAATATAAACTATTTCGCATCTATTGTACCCAATAAAAAAACCTACGCCAGAGGACCGACATAGTCATATATTTAAGCGTAGGTAGGTACTTCCGCTTGAATGAATTCTGAAACAACCTGTGCGACGCGCTTAGCATCGCCGACAGTGTTGACATAGCCGAACGAAGCACGGATTGATCCGATAGGAGCTTCTGAAAACTCACGAAGTTTCTTAGTGGTGATATCGTCCGTGGTAACGGCGTCGTTATACACCACTTCGAAATTATCGACCGAATACCCGAAGACCGTTTCGTTTGAACCAGAATTACAAAAACATCCCGTCCGCATGAAAATACCACGAACGTTCGCAAACCGCTCAAATACCCAAGCATCGACAATGTGGCCATTCTTTTTGATGCTGAATGTCACCGTGTCATTACCACGATCAGAATGAATGACCGACCCCCATCAGGGTCATCGCACATAACTGCGAGGGCACCATAAAGCGACATAGAAACCTCAACGGCATAATGGCTCATGTCTGGCAAACTTTCCATAAACTTAAATCCGTTTATCACTGCTGGAATCATGGCAAAGTTTATCAAGCCATCTTCGAAACGTGTGTACCCAAGTGACTCGTGCGCAAAGAAGTCTTTTATGACCGAGATTAGCAATATGCTACCACTGGTGAACCACTTCTTGTGCATATGCGGATACACACTCTTTCGAATGAGCAAGCAGCCGAGTCCTGTTGGGTACCCGAACAACTTGTAAAATAAAATGGGCACGAAATCAGGCTTAATCATGCTAAAATCGAGACGCCGGTTTGCAGCATATGCCGCTGCATCCAGCATCACATCCCAACCATGTTCTTTCGCTCTATTCACCAACTCGAGTGAGTGGAGCATCCCTGTGTAGTTGGATTTCGCTAAATTAATAAAAAGTCGATGTCCTCCAGACAAACTAGTCAAGAATATCGCCGCGTCAAGCGTTAAATCCTTACGTACTGGTGCGTAGCGATAAATAGCTTTTTCTCGTTTTGCCGTCTCACGGATACCATTAATGCTGTAGATGTATTCTACGTCAGTGGTCTTGAAAATAAATTTTGAACAAAGTGAAAAACTTCCAGTGTATGTCAAAAATAGAACGCTGTATGCGATCCGAGCTGGGCCGGGCAAGGTTCGAACTTGCGAAGGCACAAGGCCAGCAGATTTACAGTCTGCCCCGTTTGACCACTTCGGTACCGACCCAAAATATTTAAACTCTCGGATAGACTACCACAGGATTATTTTTTCTTCAAGCGCTTGAAGTGCCACTTTCCTTTTTTATAAACACCCGGTTCTGCTGCCTCAAAAGTATCTCTCAGAATTTTGCCGTCTCTTGTTATACCACCTTGCTTAATTAATCGTTGAGCTTCAGATTTTGATAGGCCAAACATCTGGGCGCTCACTTGAGTTACGTTACCAAGAGTCGTCATCGTAAATATCGGAATATCATCAGGCTCGCCCTTCCCCTGAATTACATTCTCAAAATGTTTGAGCCCTGCTTCTGCTCCTTTTTTGTCGTAAAACTGCTCAACAATAAGCTCCGCGAGATGTTTTTTGTTATCCATAACATGGCCAGTATCTTTCACGATATTCTTGATCTCAGGAAGAGGAACATCAGTCAAAAGTTCAAAGTATTGAGCAACCGCAGAATCCGGAAGCGACATTATCTTACCAAACATATCCGCAGACTTTGCCGTAATTGAAATGGAATTCCCTAAACTCTGGCTCATTTTTTGCACACCATCTGTCCCAACTAAAATATCCATCGATATAACATCTTGGGGTGCTTGCCCATGGCGCTCTTGTAAGCTTCGTGCCTGCAATTCATTAAACGTTTGATCGGTGCCAATAACTGTTGCATCAGATTTGAGTTGGACAGAATCCCACGCCTGAAGGACGGGATACACGGGCTCGTGTAGCCCAATTTCTTTTCCTTGCTTCATGCGTTTTGCAAACATATCACGCTCTAGCATGCGTGCAACAGTAAATTCTGACATTATCTGTAACAAACGTTCAGCAGACATGTTGTCATACCATTCGCTATTGCGTCGAATCTCGAGTTTTTTCAGATCTAACATCAACCCGACTTGATCGATATAACTTTTTGCTGCTTTTTCTACATCTTGTTTTACGCGCATGTTCCGAGTTCTTCCTTTGTCAGTTGGATCGCCAAAACGACCAGTAAAATCACCTACCAAAAAAATTACAGTGTGTCCAAGCTCTTGAAACGCACGAAGTTTTCTATAAATAACAGCATACCCTAAATGTAAATCAGTGGTTGTCGGATCAACACCGTGTTTAATGCGAAGTTTTTTCCCCGAAGAAAGCTTTTTCTCAAGATCTTTCTTAACCGTAATATCGTGGATCCCCCGGGTTAAAATGTCGGACGAGTTTTTCTTCATACACTCATTCTACTCGTCCTCTTCATCTAAATCAACGTTAACACCAAAATCTGGATCTTCACCTTCATCCAACGCTTCATTGACCAAACGATCCGCTTCAATATTTTCTTCACGCGGGATGTGTGTAAATGTAACCTTAGAAAACTCCTGAATTTTATTCCAAGCTTCCAGAAAAAGTTGCTGCAATCCTTTTTCTTTTACTTTATAATTACGATTTAATTGCTCAACCACAAGCTGGCTATCGAGAAAAAAATCCAGGTGCGTGTATCCTTTTTCACCAGCAATTTCCAGCGCAGCAAGTACAGCTCGGTATTCAGCCTGGTTATTCGTCGTATCGCCGATAAATTCTTTATACCCTTCGACGGTTTCGCTACCATTCATAAAAACAACTCCGATTGCCGCGGGACCGGGGTTCCCCCGCGCGCCACCATCTGTGTAAATCGTAATTCGCTTTTCGTCACTCATAGCTTATGTACAGTATACCATAGATCATGATCCGCTCTTAGACTCATGGATATCCACAATTTTAAGCTGTAATTCACGGTTACCATTCCATTCATTTAAAGATATTTCAAAAGCGATATCAATTTCACGACCCTGGGGAAGATTTTTTGACCATTCCAAAGCAAAACCAAAGGCTATTGTTTTCCGAATGATCTCTGAATTATGTTTAACCATAATTTGCAAATGCTGACCTGATTTTCCGACAGACCGAATTGATTCAACAACAACTCGCGGACACGCAAAAACTGGCTGCGAGTTATGTTCGCCAAAGGGCTCAAATTTTTGCAAATCATCCCACAACTCCCAGTTAACCTGATCAAGTTCGAGTAAAGCATCAATGTGTAAATCCGATTGAAGTGAAGCTTCTTTGATTTTTTTTGCTTGGGCCTTCATGGAATCGACAAAGGCGTCAAGATGATCTTTTTTTACCGTAAAGCCGCACGCCTGCGGATGGCCACCAAATTTTTCTAAATGATCTTTAGCGTTATGCAAAGCCTTTGTTACATCAAATGCTTCAATGCTTCGCCCTGATCCTACGATTTCATTTTTATGAATACCTATAACAAGCACAGGTCTGTTATATATATGTAATAACTTGCCAGCAACAAGTCCGACGATACCTGCCTGCCAACCCTGCCCTACAGCAACAAGTAATTTGTCTTCTGGGTGTTCACCTATTTGCTTTTTGCTTTCAACAAACATACGATCACTTACTTTTTGACGTTCCTGGTTTAATTTCTGTAACTCTTGCGCCAACGCAAATGCCTGGACCGCATCAGTTTCCGTAAGCAATTGGAACGCAGTATTTGCATGGTCCATACGGCTTGCAGCATTTAACCGAGGGATAAGCTGGAATGCAACCGATTCAGTTGTAATTTCTGAAAACGATCCATTCATATATTCCTTTAATGCTCTTAAGCCAGGTCGACGCGTCTTCTCAAGCACTAATAAACCAAAAGAAGTAAAGGTTCTGTTTTCATCAATCAAATCGCCAAAATCCGCTATAGTAGCGATTGCAACTAAGTCAAGCAACCATTTTTCTTTTCCTTCAGGAACATCAATATTTCTTTTTCGTGCTTCTGAAAAAACTGCCTGAGCAAGTTTAAACGTAACACCCGTACCAACAAGGCCCTTGAACGGATATGTTTCGTTTTTTAGTTCTGGGTTTAATATGGCAAATGCAGGGGGTATTTTCTCAGGTTCAGAATGATGGTCAGTAACAATAACATCGATACCAGCCTCTTGCAGCGCGGTAATTTCTTCAATTGACGTTACACCGCAATCACATGTGATAACTAAATCTTTTTTTTGTTTAATAAATTCTTTCGCCGCCGGCATGTTCATGCCGTATCCTTCTTTTTCCCTGTGAGGTAAATGTACATGTGGGTTAATGCCGATAGTCTCACACATTTCCTGCAATATTGATGATGCGCTGACTCCGTCAGCATCATAATCTCCATAAATAACAACTTGTTCTTTTTTTTCTGCGGCCTGAAAAATCCGATCAACTGCTTTTCTCATATCACGAAACAAAAACGGATCATGACTATCAGTCTGATAATCAGGAGTTAAAAATTTTTCTATCTCCGCTTGCGTGGTAATACCTCGATTAACGAGAAGTTGAACCACAACGGGATGCATTTCAGGAAACTGAGCGAGTACATCTGGTGTAACCGCTTTCCGAATGCTCCAGAGTTTTTCCATGTGCATAGTATACCGATTATTTCAGTATTTTAAAAGCCGGTGAGTAGAAACCCAACCGGCCTTTATTTCGCTTGAACGAACATCGAGACTTAGAAGTGAACCGTAAACGCGGCTCTGACGTTTGACGCCTTTTTACCGAAATAGGCGCCAAGCTCGAAATCTCCGAATCCGAGATGAGGGCCCGCCTGAAGGCAGGTGACATCCTGGTTCGAAATTTCAGTATGAAGCCCGAGGTACGTCGAATTCTTGTCTCTGAGGTTGTATTCTACGCACCCCCAGATAAAGAAATCACCGTCGTACTCGACTTTATACGCTTCGGCCGTCGTACGAAAGCGCTGATTCGCATCGTACGAAAACTCGGTACGGGCGCCGTAGTAGAAGGCGCTTTCCTTGCCGTGCCAGTTTATGACAAAGCCTGCAAACGGCTTCACCATCGCTACCGCGTCGGCCTGGACGTGAATCCAGTACTGGCTGAAATCAGCCATGTAAAAGCCGATACACTTCGGCGTGAGAGTGACGGTACCAAACTCGTAAGTGTGCTTGGCAGTGACGATTGCTTGCGCCGGCATCTTTTTTGTAGAAACTACACCTGACGCAAGGACCGATGACGACATTATGATCACGGCTACTGCCACGATAGCCAACACGTTGAATGACTTTTTCAAGAACTTTCACCTTCTTTGTGTGTACACAATTTAAAAAACTATCAATAACCAAAACAGCAAAGAATATCACAAAACAATGTCCTTATCAAGATGAGGACTTAGATGGTGTTTTGATTTACGTTAATTCTTTTAATAACGGATCAATATCTATGTTCTCAAGCGACTTCTCTGCAAGCGGCCCCTTTGCTAGCTGTGGTAAATCGCCCTCATATGTATCCCGATTTTCTTCAAATAAAATACCAAGTGGAATCTTATCGCCCCACTCGCGTGCCTTTGCTATAGCTTTCACGCGGTCGTCTGGCGTATACCCTTCTGTTGCAAGGTCATACACGCGTCGATAAAACCACTGGAATGTATTATGGTGATTAAATGTAACGCATGGCTGTAATA
>CAZGDO010000015.1:0-23040 GCA_964524365.1 uncultured Gammaproteobacteria bacterium
CGTTCATCCGCGTCGGATGTGGTTGTAGTCCGAATATCGACTCCATTGCGAGTTGTAACATCCAAGTTATACGCATCCTGCATACTTACTGCCTCAGGTATAGATTCATGCAATCGACCTCCAAGCGAAATCAGGTTTGCGAGATCGCCTTTATCAAATTCTGTTTCGCGATACTCTATGGTATCAGTTATGTCTTGCGATAATGATGCGCGCACTAAATCAAATGCGATTTGTGCGCCACGGTCAGTCCAATGAGTATCGGTTTCTGTATATAGTTTTTGCAGCCGTGCTTGTGCCTGAAGCGCGCTCCGTGGATCAATAACCGTAACATTCGTGTCCTTCATTGCGTTCAAAAAACTATCAAGTGTGCTTGGATTAGCAGACGGTTTGATGCGCCGTGGCATCTGTTCAGGATAAATTGTCTCTTTGTCTGGCGCTACTAGAACAATAAATTGTATTCCGCGTTCAATAAGTAGCCGCTGTTCGTCTTGCAATAGTTGCGCGATCGAAGCAAGCTCTTGAGCAGACAATACATTGCCACTTTTATATCTTTCTATCGTCTGCTCAGCGGAATAAAAAAGCCAGTGGTCGTTTCCAATAAGCACCTTGTCATTTGGTGATGTTGCGAGGGCGTAATAATGCAAGGCGCCATTTGCTGTTACTAGCTTATTCCTTAATCCGAAATGATCATTAAAATATTGTTCATATTCTTTTTGATATGCGTCTGAAAAAAACCGAGGTAATGTAAATTTCGGAGCTGCGGCTACGACCCGTTTTTCCTGTTCCGAAATACCGTTCTGCTGTGACTGGGATACGAACAAAAGAAGTGGGAGAGCAAGAAAACCAATAAACAAAACGATGAGTGCCCATTCGCGTATACACTGTTTACGTCCTGTGTCCATACTAGAATCTGAAATAAATAAACGGATTATACGTTCCCCCTGCAAGTTGCATAGCACTCACCAAAAGTAACAGCATAACAAAAATGATATCAGCGCCAGATACGCATAGTTCAAACGCTGTTGCTCCACCGCTCTGCAGGAAATGTTGACGCACACGAACAACCAAGGATTTGAACCACCTCAAAATAGGTGCCGAACCAATAACACCAACCAACAATACGAGCATGAGTTTATTCGTCATATAGGGGCCTAAAGTTTGTGTCCAGGCACCAGACATGCGCACCATGCTCTGTAAATAGCCAAGCGCGTAGAAGAGCGAGTCGGATCGGAACAATACCCACCCGACAAGCACAACTAAGATAACGTAAAGATGTTTCAGTGGCCGTGGGAGCCACGAGACCAATTGTCCACCTCGCACGCGCTCAATAATCAAAAATAATCCGTGAAACAATCCCCACACGACAAAACTCCAGCTTGCGCCATGCCAGAGACCGGTGACAAAAAAAACGAAGAGTAGGTTAAGATGGGTACGTCTGCTTCCTCGGCGACTCCCCCCGAGAGAAATATACACATAATCTCGAAACCACGTTGAAAGAGAAATATGCCATCGACGCCAAAAATCCCGTATAGATAAAGCGATATATGGATAATTAAAGTTTTCCAAAAAGGTAAACCCGAGCATTTTGCCCAAGCCTATTGCCATATCTGAATAACCTGAAAAATCAAAATAGATCTGCAGCGCGTACATAATCGCGCCAAACCACGCGACCTGCGGCGATAGGGATGTTGGATCCATGGCAAAAATTGCATCCGCCGGCACCGCTACCACATTTGCGATTAAAACCTTTTTCGCGAGTCCAACAGCAAAACGTCGAATACCGGAAACAAACAACGATCGAGTCACTGTCCGTGAGACAACCTGTTTTGCAACATCAACATATCGAATAATAGGCCCGGCAACAAGTTGCGGGAACATAGTAACATACGTTGCAAATTGAATAATATTAGAAGTAGCTTTTGCGTTACCGCGATACACGTCTATTGTGTAGCTCATTGACTGGAAAGTATAAAAGCTAATGCCAAGTGGCAGTGTAATCCCCAAAGCCGTCGGTAGTAGGTCACGAGCGCCAAATGCTTCAAATGCAAGCCGAATATTTTCAAGTCCGAAATCCGCATACTTAAAAACCGCGAGTACTAATAGGTTCGTGAGGATCGAAAAAAATAATACTGTTTTTTGTGCAACGGACCTTTGGGCATCTTTTGCAAGAGTCTTATCAGCGTCAGCGGATCGATTTCGAAATCCGTTCATCGCTATTGCCCATCCGGCTACATAATCGACAAGTGTGGAAAAAATAATAATTGCAACCAAGCGCCCCTCGCCCCACGCGTAAAAAAACAAACTCGCAAGCAATAAAAGCGCGTTGCGATAATTACGAGGCAAAATAAAATAAATCAATAAAAATACAGGAAGAAACAAGAAAAGAAAAATGGGGGAACTGAAAACCATACCGAAATGCTATTGATATCAGAAAGTATATCACAGTTCGAGTATTTATTCAGACTCAGTTTTTGTTTCTTCCGTAGATGTTTGGGCTGATGGCGGATTCATACTTGGAGGCAATTGCATGCCACCTTCATGTAAGTCCCGTTGTGCCTTCTTTAGCTCAACATCCATTGCAAGAGTTTCTGTCTTAGAAAGTTTTAATGACCCAGTCTGTTGTGGTTCATAACCAGATTTTGTGACGATTAAATAGTAATCCCCCGGCTGAATCAAAGCAGAAAATTTGCCTTCCTCATTCGTAATACGCGTTGTTACCATTGCTTTACGTTTTGCGTCAAATACACGAACCGCGGCAATACCAAGCGGAGCGTGTGTTTCGGCGTCTATAACCGTGCCAAATGATTTGACGGTCAACTTAAGTCGAACCACCTTTAACACAGTCAAAAAGATGTAAAGTAACAACATTAAAACGTTGATAGTTTCTGGCACAATCGTCACAGCCCACAAACTAACTAGTATCCCGATAACCAGCATCGGCCAGTTGATGCGTTCCAAAAACGCAAGCAGAAAATCTCGAATACGTTTCCAAACTAATACTTGTTTTTTAATCTGATCCGTGGTCGGATCCATTGGAATAGTTACATTAATATTTGGATTTTTTTTACTGTCGATATGTATAACGCCTCCTAGATATTCAGGGGTTTCAAAACTATGCAGATGCGTTAATTTTGACGGAAAGAGATACCCTTCATGTTCAACATTTAAGGTATAATCCCCTGGTTCAACAATAAAGCCAAAACGGCCAAGCTGATCGGTAATTTGTGACTCCTTTAATTTACTAAACTCAGTGTCAAAAACGCGCACTACGACCCGTGGAATTGCTTTTCTGGTAATGCTATTAACAACGACGCCCCAAGATTTACCACGTCTGCCAATAAAGAGTGGGCTGATCAAAAGGTATCCAAATCTAAACAAGGCAAAAACGGAATTCACGAGACCAACCGGGAGCGTTGCAACAGCTGATGCAACACCGATAGCAGCGGCGGCTCGTGAGACGGGTTCAGCAATCTTTTTAGTATCCTCAACGACCTGCTGATTATCTTTTAAATCCTTTACGATATTGTTCAATGGATTAGTAATACTCTCAATAGCTTTTTGAATCGGTTTGGTCACATTTTCTACAACGCGACGAATTGGCTCTGGAACTATTTTATTTATCGTCGTATCAATTTGTTCCGGAACAGTTGCTTTTCTAATTTGAATAGAACCTTCAATTTCTACGACATTACCAGCGGCATCATATGCACGGATTACAACCGTATGCGTTCCTATTACAAGTTCTAAAAATGTATAGGTACTTCCATTAAATGCTGTAATATCAATCGCGCTACCGCCATCGATGACCAATTCAATTTTTGTAATTCCTGACCCATTGTCTTCTGCTTTGACAAGCATATCCGGTGTCGTATCAGTAGTGTCATTCCCATACAAAAAAGTTGCTATAACTGATGGCAGCACAGTATCAATGCGGACTTGATAATGCGTCACATCACCCCACCCATTTTCATTTTCTGCCTTAATATGGAAATACCATCTGCCGTCAGCGACATCAACATAATTTATTGTTGTATCTGTGCCTTCGGATATATCATCTGGAATGGTGTTTGATACCTGATCGAGTACATAGCTGAAACCAGTTACACCTGCGTCAAGAATCCATTCAAATGATGGATCATTGTTTGCATACGTTTGTGTTTCGTCTGGATGCGTCGAAGAAGTGACTGTAGGTATGTCTGGCGGTAATGCGGGCGATACGGACGAAATAACAATTGTCGCACATGTCGTCCCACTTGAAATATCTGACCCCGCATCAGTGTCTGCAGTAATTATGACGCTGCTCTCACATAGCTGCGCTGTACCTACAGCGGTTGTCAGCACACGAACCGTAACGAGATTGCCATCAGTGCCATTGTACCCTGGATGCGGCAAGCCTCCTGAAAAAAACAGGGTGCCGGCTACATTTGAATAAACGGGATCATCGGGCCAATATGAAAAGAGAGTCTGCTTGGTTACAGACTGTATCTCAAGTAAAGATGTTGGAAAGGTCAGGCTCGCTTCTGTGGCATTTGCTGCAACGCCATCCGTATTAAGCAAAAACTGTAGTTCAACCAAATCACCAACGGTCGCCGTTGAGTTTGCGGGCGTGATATCCAGTGTCGCACCAAGAACTGAATGGCTAGTACAGAGTACCCCAGTAAGAGACAACGCTGCTAGTATGATTATCTTAAAGCGCATAGGCAAATGGTAAGCTAACCTCTTTAGTGTATCATGCCTGATGCGTCTTTTGGTATTTCTTTCTTGATGCCCAAAAGATAAGCACAATAACCAAGAAAGCGACTACAATTATCAACAACGACCAAGGCCATTGGACATGGCTCACGGATGCCTCTAAACGAGCAACGGTGCTGTTGCCGGCTTCATCAAATGCGGTAACTTGTATCAATGCACTATTTGGATTTCGAAGCTCTACAGGCCCCCGATCAACTTCGTATGTTTCTCTGTCGTCTTCTACGACATAACGAGCAATCCCACTTATTGCGTCCGTTGTCTGAAAAACCAACATGGTTTTTCCGTTATATTGCGGGTTATCCTCCACCTTTGCTACTTCAAAGGCTTCAGGGGGTGTTGTATCAACACGGACGCTACGCGTCACAGGCGCTATCCATGTAGCTTGACCAATGTGCTGGCGGAGTAAAAAGTAATGTACACCGTCACTTAAATTCTCAAACGTGACATTTCCAGTTGGGGAATCCGCGGTTGCGTCTACCGTGGCTGATGGATCATCTTCAAGCGCATAACTCCATTCTATTTTGTCATCCGTCTCCCACGCAAAAACAGCAGTCGAAATTGGATACCAGGTAAATTCGTCTGGGTGGCTTGGCGATTCAATACGCGCTGACGGTTCATATTGATTTACTGAAATCGTTGTATGTATATCGGTCGCAGAAAGAGATATACGTGTTCCTGAGCCATCATTGAGATATACACCTGAGCGTGCGGTATCAAGACTGAATTGTGCTGCTCCAGATGCGATTGTTTTTGCAAAAACCGTAACAAGAGACGCATCACGCATCACTGCGCCTCCAGCGATACCGCCAATCAACACGATCTCGTGTTTTACTTGATCGATGCGCGGTTTAGACACCCACAAATCTACAACGGAATTCTCTGGTATAACATCCACTACTTCGATCAAATCTGTCGGATACGAAATATATGCCTCAATTGCATTAAGATTTTTCCCCTCTGAATCTATCGTGAAAGTAAACGCAAACGTCTGCCGCGAATCATGAGTACTTGTAAGCGTGGATGATAGTATTTGTGCATTTCCAAACAACGGAAATAATGCAGCAAGAACAAAAAATAAAAGTCGGTGAAATATTTTTTTTCTCATAGTCAGATGCTTTACGCGGGGCCAGTCCAATTAAACATCATGATACTAAAATCAAAAATGTTGACGATTGAATCCACGTTAATATCCGTACGGGCGTTTCCTGGATTTATGATACGCCAGTAACTAAGCAGGATGCTCAAGTCCGTCAGGTCCACCTCTCCATCGCAATTAATATCTGCATGGTTCATAACAAGGCATGGATCGGGCGGAGCGCCAACAGTAAAAGTTACAATCGTGCTGTATTGCGAAACGCTGCTATCTGGATCAGTCGCGCGCGCGCGCGCGGAATAATTACCTTGCGACAATTCGCTTGAAAACGTACGCGTCCATACACCACTTGCGTTAGCGGTAACTGTATATGAGGTCGTAGTTGGGATTTTTGTTATATAAATCACAACGGAACTTCCTGGGGACGTAATACCAAACACCGTCAGTGAAGCGCCTTCTTGTATCGTTGCCGCGCTTAACTGAATTGTGGGACCAAAAAAAATATTGCTTATAGTTGTTGTTGTCTGATGCACTACGGTTGTGGCAATAGAAATAGGAACCGCATTGCGGCCAAGAGCATCCCGCGCCGACAGTGTATAGGTATAGGATCCGGCAGTCGCGTTTGTTTTTGCAACAGAAAAGTCACCTTGTGCGGTTGCGGTGGTTGTCAGAAAAGCCGCTCCATTTTGTAAAATGGTGATTGGAGCGTTCGGATATGCTATACCTGAAAACGAAATAATTGTATCCGGAGGGCTCGCAACAGTAGCTCCAATATGGACTACTTGCGCGTGCGCAAATGAAAATGCAGCCGCACAAAATAGAACCGCGAAGACCGGTACGATAGCGCGAATCCATGTTGCATTCTTCATGCGTCGCGTGTTACTTTATTTTTTTTGCCGGTGTGTCAGACGACGTGTGACCGCCTGCTTTTTGAATAATCCACGTATTATATCTGCGAATCACAACTATGAGAAGCAGGACAATTACTACAATCACTATACCGTCAAGTAGTAATACATGCCACGGAATTACCCAAAATTGAGTAGTTGCTGTTTTTTGGATTGCGGTATTTGTTGCTTGGGCTGTCATGACAACGGTCGCCGTGTATCGTCCGAAAGCAAAATTGTGTAATTCATTTTTATATTCCTGAAAAAAACCACCAATACCGCTTGTCTGTGAACTGTCGACCATTGCTTTTTCCCATGTTGCCTCGTATTTTCTCGTTTGTCCTGGCAGGGTCGCGGATTGAGTTACATTTACTTCAACAGTGTCAGATACCTTACCAAACATATTTTTTATTTCGATCTCGCCAGTGGGGCGTAGATGTACGCTTCCGGTATTATGAAACCGAGTAAAAAAATCAACAGGCAATCTGTAATATGAAGACTTGACGGTACCAAATTCCGCAATATCCGCAGTTTCTGTGACATCACCGTCAACATCAGCTAAATACAACGTACCAACTTTTGTGCCAATCACAACCTGGCTGCCGTCAGATGGGGGATTCTCGGAGAAAAAAACAACCGCATAATGACCGCCTGGTTCTGCGTCAGCAGGAGTGTTAATGGTGATGGCTACTTCAGCAGAATTTCCTGGCTCAATATGAACCGGTCCAGGAGTCACTTCAATCCACGTGCTTAAACCAATCTTTTCTGAACCAAAATCGTATGTCGGTGTGCCTGTTTCTCCTGCCGCGCCAAAATTGACCACTTCAGAGTATAACGCAACTGCTGTATCTGTCTCATTATACAACTTAATCTTTGTTTTCGTTGTTTCGCCGGGCGTTAAGTCTAGTTCCGATAAAGGTGGCGTCACCGTTAATGCTGACGCAACTTGCGCTCCACCAATAATGAAACAGGATGCGATGGCAATAGCGCCGATTGAGGTGAATAATGACTTTAATTTCATGAATGAAAAATCACCGAATCTTTAATCTGAACGTTAGAACGTTGCAGTCGCGATGTAGGTCAAATCAGTTGAATATGTCCCTGCTTCTGTGTCTGAAGCAACATTCGCCACATACCGAACTGAATAGGTTGTATCAGCAGATGGCCCGCTTGCTGCCGCTACTTCATCAGGAAATGCCACGGTATCAAGCGCGTATCCCGCTGCTGCGTATGGCGCGCTAACCGCGCCACTGCCACCCGATTCATCGATACGAAGACCAAATTGTTCAGTGCCCGCTGCAGATGCTGAGTTTACCGCGCCTATCGCATCAATAGTATCTCCGCCAGACGTCAATGTTGCACCGTCTATGGTTATGGAATATCCATCGGTAGCGTTTGTGCCAGCGACGAGCGTGTGTGCTTCAGTTTCAGTCGCACTGCCCAGTAAATTACCTGTTGCGAAAAAATCATCAGATGAAGTTAATGTTCCAAAACCGATCGTTGTGTCTGAAATTGCAAAATTTATTGCTGGGTCAACGGTTGCAGTAACATTCACACTATCGTCAGAAACGAAATCAACTGCGAAGGATCCCGTATCACCAAACGTACCAGAGATATCAAACGTGTGCGTATTTGTGTCATTAGGATTTGTCAGTTGTGCGTTTCCGCCTGATGCGTTCGTACCAATAAGTACCTGTATACACCGAGTTGCGACAATTTCGCCGCCAGCTGCATCAGTCGGTGCTGTTAAGGTCAGTTGTAATGAAGAAAATGCCGCCCCCCACACACCAACTCCAGCTGCCGCTGCCAATGTTTTTGTGTTAGAAAACGTACCACAGGATCCGTCTGTGTCATACGCGAGATCGATGTCGGTATAATCAACACCACCACCGTTCGCAAAATCAGTCAAATCAATAATAATAGTATCTGTTGACGCATCAACCCCAGTTGGCGTGACAAACTGGATTGTATGGTTTGCCACTACATTCTGCGTCAGTGTGGATAATGTATCAGAAATACTTGCCAGGTTATCCGCCTGGGACGCATGAAAAGGCAGCATAATAAGGGCTATTACCGCTATTAGGCCAAATAATAATCGGGATTTTTTATTTTTCATATCCATTCTTTTAGTTTTTTTATCTTTATTTATTATACCACTCTTAGTAAGAGTTACTAGAATTATAACACAGAACGAGAAAAAAATCAAACACTAAAAATTGGAGGTTACAATATAGGTCAAATCAGTATCATATGAGCCTATGTCCGTCGTCTCGGCAATATTCAGCAAATAGCGAACTGAATATACTGTGACTCCTGAAAGACCGCTTGTAGACGCAACTTCATCGGGTGAACTTGCGCCGTCATACGCAAAGCCTACTGCCGCATACGGCGCACTTACCGTACCAGACCCACCAGACGCTTCCATGCGAAGTCCAAATTGTTCCGTCCCAGCATTCGGAGCCGTATTTGATCCTCCGATAGCAGTAATGGTATGAGCGCCTGATGTGAGTGTTGGGCCATACACCGTTAAGGAGTATCCGTTTACCGCATTCGATGAAATCGAAAGGGTGTGCGCTTCGACTTCGGACGCAGACCCAGTTGTATCGCCTGTTGCATAGCGCGATGCGCTGCTTAATCCGTTTCCAAAACCGATGGTGTTATCTGAAATATCAAACGTAACTGCATTAATCAGCCAACAGTCATTATTTGTTGAATCACGATTTGTGCCATCCGTTGCGTCAATCGTATCACCGCCACACGCATTTGAATCGCGCACGTCAGTATTTGAAACAGATTGTGTGCCATTACTTACCAAATCCCATTGTGTGCCGGTCGAGGACGATCGCAAAAACACGCGCGTACCGGTTGCCTGTCCGTCTAAATCAATATTATTAAATGTATACGTATCCCCTGCGGTAAACTCAATTTGCGTATCTGCGGTATTTGCAGTAAACGTATTTTCTGTTTCAGCAGAATTATTGAAAATGATATCAGGATTACTGCCGCCAGTATTTGTAATAGTGAGATTATAAAATCTTTTCCCTGCGCCGACCATTTGACCAGTCAACGTCTGCTGGCTTGTGCCGTCTAAGGTTATTGTGCCTGTCCCAGGTGTAAGTGTCCCAGGATCATCAATACCACCATCATTTATATAATTACCAGCGATGGTGAACACTGCAGTTGATGATGCTTGATATTCTCCATTCAAACCAGAAATTTCGAAATCACCATCAACATTAACAACCCGATCATTTGTTTCGTTATCAACAGTAATACCGTTTAAATTAATGCCCCCACTAACATGATACTTATTGATTACATGTATCTGCCCTGTGCCGGTCCCGTTAATTTGAATCGTAGGGCTCCCCCCGGTAGGCCCACCTAACATTGTTAGATTATAGAACGTCCAATCAGTCGCCGTTGCAACATTAGTACCAAAGGTGTGAGTCCCAGTTGTGGAGCCTTGCGTGAATGTATTCGTACTCGTCATATTAATCGTCCCGCAGGTCGTCAAACATTGTGTATTGCCATTCACTCTTACATGTGCGGTGCCGGTCGTGGTATTAAATTCACCCGCCGTCATAATCAGATCGCGCGCGATTTCCATTGTGCTCGTAAGCGGAGACCATGCGCCACCTAATCCATTAAACGTAACGTCATAAAAACTACTGCCGCCAGAATTTATTACATGCCCTGTGTCAGTCGCATTAAACGTAACGGCATTATTACCGTGCGTAAATGTTCCCGCATTTAGCCAATCACCGTTTGCTGTGATTGCGTTTCCAGCGGCATTTAAAGTCGCGCCTGATGCGATATGTACGTCACCACCACCCTGGGTTGTAATTGTTCCCCCAGGAGCAAAGGTATCGCCAGTCCATACATGAAGTCCAAATCCGGAATCAATGGTAACATTACTACCACTTACATTGTATTTCACGTCATCATCGGTGTCGTCGCCTGTATTTAAATTCGCATTCGTGATGCCGCTACCATTATCATCTCGAACAATAACCCAATTCTGATACAGATCTGCGTTTGTCTGAGCTGTGCCATCGCTGACAAATACAGTGGTCGCCTCTTCTGTTTCATTATCGAGATATACGTCAACAACATCAGTCGCGGTCGCGGCGGTGCTCGCGAAGCTATACGAACCATTCGCCGGCGTGTTGCTACACTCGGTCGTATCGCTCCCAGCCCCGTTTATACGAAGATTCACTGTTCTGCTTGTCGAACAATCCAGAAGTGATGATCCTTCATCTGTATAAATCTGACCTGATATAGCGACACCGCACGTCGCGCCCGCAGAAATACTCCAACCAGTGTTATTGCCACCGTCATTCGAATACGTGGCGCAAAAACTGGTACCAGAATTCGTCGAATAAGAGACATCAACATAGGTAACAGATGCTGCGGTCGGATTAATCGTCCACGCGCTTGTCGTTGATGATTCCAACGTAATGACCTTGCCAGAGTACCCCGTAATCGTCCATGTCCCGCCGACTGTTTGAGTTGTCCCTGCGGTAAAGCGCAAAGTCCTACCCGCGCCGTTTGCTGACGTACTTGCAGTAAAGTCATAAAATGACGTACTGCCGCTGATAACTTGCGTGGTGGAATCCGCGCCTGTAAAGGAAACAGTTCCTGATCGCGCGGTGAAGGCATCATTATTTGTCCAATTGCCCGCAACATCTATTGAATTATTTTCTCCGCTCTTCGTATCTAACACACCACCTGTAATGGTAACGTTATTTTCAACAGTCACAGGATCTTCAACTTCTACGGTTAATGTGTAGGTGCCTCCGCCATCGTCAACAACGAGATTGAACGGATTTCCACTCCCCGCAGTAATGAGGTCGTTCGTTATATCTGTAATTGCAGACCCAGAAATATTAAATTCCAATGTTGATCCGACGTTTGTGCCTGCGCTATTCGCAAGCGTCGCACCAGATTGCAAATCAAATTTTCCGTCGGTTTTCATATATGTCCCGTCGGTTTCGACGTCATCATCGACATCGAGCGTTCCACCACCAAAACCAGCGTCAGCCTTCACGGTTATACCACCGATACCTATATTTAAATCGTATCCGTTGGTGTATAAAATATCACCATCGTTGATTGTCAAAAAATTTGCAGTCAAGTCGGTGGAAAGGTTTGTGGTGTCTGGTGATGTACCAATTTGAAGGTCACCAAGATCCTGTTGCGGACTAGAATTATCAGCAAACGTTAAATCACCGTCAAAAATGAGTTGGCCCGTACCGCTTGCGGATGTGAAAAGCCCGTTCGTATCAATTGTAAAATCACCAAACACATTTATGTTGTCATTTGCCGCTTGGATTAATGAACCGGTTGTTAAATCAAATGTCCCATTGACGTCTAGCGGTGATAGCATCGTCCACTCGCCGCCCGAACCATTAAATACAATATTCGCGAATGTTGACCCACCCGTGGCAATTGTCTTGCCTGATGACGTGCTGTCAAATGTTACGGTTCCAGAGTTCGCGGTAAATGTGCCAGTATTTGCCCAACTACCGCCAACAGCAATACTATTGTTTTCCGCGGCTTTCGTATCGAGCGTACCCGCGGTAATTGTTAAATTATTATCAACATCCAAAGCTGACTCAAGTGTATACAAAATACCAAATTCAGTTATATCTTGAAATATAACGTTACTAAACGCGGCAGAGCTTGCGCCAGTTGAATCGATACCAGGGTTTATGCCGTTAGCTGAAAAAATAACCGCACCGCTCGAACTATTGTGAGTAAGTGTCCCAGCATTCACATAACTACCCAAAAGAGTCAAATCACTTGTGTTACTCAGTGAAAGCGTTGTGCCTGTATTAATTGTTAGTACGCGATCGGTAGTTGGATCCCCCACAGTTACAACTGGGTCCTGAGTATTCAAATCCAATGTCACGCCTTGTGTGCCTGTACGCGTAAGCGTTAACCCTTGTGGACAGTTTATTGCTTGGCTTGTGGCAGTAGCGAATGTAACAACACCTGGATCAGCATTGCTCGTATTATAAACTTCTACCGCACCGCCGAATGACCACGTACCGGCAACACTCACATCGTTATCGGTCGCATCAAAACGAACAATTGAATTCGCCGTTCCCGTTGCAGGAAACGCGGTTGATGACATATAAATAAATCTTCCCGCTCCACTCAACGTACCAAGAAAAGTAAATGTGTGCGCGCCAGAATTAAACGTTACGGTTCTTCCGGATTCGATTGCTAACGTGACACCTGTATTAATAATTAGTATCCCAGCTACTGACGGGTCGTCAAACCCGACGTCTGTATCCACGGTTGTTGTACCACTCCCAGTATTATAAATGCTTAAATTGTAAAATGCGGTATCGCTTGAACCATCAATAGCGCAAGACGCACCATTAAAATATACTGTGCCACTATTATGGGTAAACGTTCCATTGTTTCTAAATGTCGCACCTATATATAACAAGCCACTTGTTGATGTCAGTGAGTCGGTAATTAATAGTTGGTTTTGTATATCCACTCTTCCGACTAAACTGATCGTTCCGCTTGCTGTAAGATTATAAAAAATTGATCCGTTTCCTGTAGCAACTGCAGTAAGTGTTTTTCCAGTACCAGCCATATCAAGCGTGTTCCCTGATGTTGCTGCATAGCAACTCAGAGATGCAAGTTCAAAGGTACACACTGACGTGTCGACATTACCAAGCACGGTCCATGTGCCCGTACCCGAGGTGGTATTCGGAAATCCGTTCGAATCTTGGATCCACACCATATCCCCAATGACGGTAACGTCAGGATTATTTGTTGCGCCAGCTAACGTCATGTTACCTATGAAGTCAACCGCCCAAACATATAAATCCCCGCTAATAGCATGCGTCCCTGACTCCAAAATAATCGTGCGATCAGACGAAGAGCTTGAATAAATTTGTACATCACCGCCATAATAATAGCCTGGTCGGTCAGGCATAATAGTTGTGACGCCGGTGCTTGCGTCAAATCGGACAATCGAAGAAATCCATCCAGTCTCACCTAAAATAGTTGCCGTCTTCACCGTTAATGTGCCTGCGCCGTCAATTGTGGAATCCGACTGCATGCTGAAAACTGAACCTGTCCACGTAAGCGTCAAACCAGAACCAATAGTAAGTGTGTCTGCCGCGGCGACAGTCAGCCCATGTGAAACTGTAAAGCTAGATGAAGTGGTTGTGATGGTTCCAGCCGATGCAGGGTCGACAGTAAAATTATATAATGTATTTCCGCCACCATTTATCGTATTCGATGTGCCTGTCATCTTTACTTCTGATGTGCCCGCGGTTATCGTACCGGAAAAAACCGCATTGCCTGTAATGACGTGTGTTTCATTTGAAAGTGTAATTGATCCTGACAACGTAAGATTATAAAAAGAATTAGCAAAAACGCCTGCTGTCAACGTCTTACTCGTTCCATTCATAACAAGCGTATGGCCAGCTGATGGCGTAAATGTGCAATTCGTTAAGTCAACATTACCAGAAACAGTCCATGTCGCTGTCCCTGTGTTAATATTCTGCCCTGCTTCAGCAGCACAGGAAAGATCACCACCAACAGACAATGTTGGGTTATTTGTTGTGCCATCAACAAGCGCAGTACCGTTGGAGTCGCTATCAACATACAGGTTCCCTGTTATGTATGTGGTGCTCGACGGCAAGATGAGGGTTGCGTTGTGATGAAAGCCGCTGCCAAATAATGTTAAATTATTATAATAATTGTAGGTAATATCACCTAACCGAGTAACATACATTGGATTTTCGGGATAAAAGTGTTCATAAATAAATGTTGATGTCTGGCCTTCAAATCTTCCGTTATTTACGAACGGCGTCCCATCAGCCATAACCTTCCAATTCTTCGAACCAGCCTGGATTATATGTGGATAAAAATGTTCACCACTTATACTTCCTTGAATCGTTAAGATGTTCGTAATAGTTATATTACCCGAACCTGTCGCTGTACTAGTCCTATTCCCCGCGGTTGTTGATGCAAATGTAAGGTTGTAAAACTGCCAGTCGCCATTACCGCCAAAATTGCCAGTCCCACCTTTTGTGAATGTGCCACCCGTAAGCGTAATAAACCCGTTGCCCGCCACAGTACCGCCATTACTGGTGATGTCATTTGTCCCGGTCAAAGCACCGTTCGTCATAGTGAGATCTTGTGCGATGACTACTGAAGAACTAAATGACCATTCACCGCCCGTACCATTAAAAACGACATTACCAAAAATCTGCCCACCATCTTCGATGGTGTACCCGAAACCGGTTCCGGTGAATGTGGTGATTTGTGTGGCATATAAGGTGTAGCTACCACTATTTGAAAAGTCGCCGCCCACAGATAACGCATTTGTAGCCATGGCAAGCGTTGCTGTTGCCGGAATAGTTACGTCACCAGAAACCCCCAATGATGCTGCGCTTGCGGTAGTTGTTACTGTCCCGCCGGGAGTGAAGTTCTTGCCCGGCGATATATACAACCCGAGGCCTGTTTCAACCGTCAAATTTCCGCTTGAGACACTATATCGAATACCAACATTACCATTATCGCCTGTTGAAAAATGCGTGTTCGTGACAGCTGTCCCTGATTCGGAATCAACAAGCAAACGATTTTCATAAATGTCCGCTAAGATACTCGAGGTTGTGTTCTGGGTTAATGTTATTGTTGTGGCTTTTTTTGTTTCTGTGCTTGCAATATAAAATATAACCGGTTGATTTGCGGCTGTGGGTGTAGTGATTGGAAAAGAAAACGTCCCATTACTTGAGGTGCATGCTCCGGTGTCTGATGCTCCGCCGTTTACCGACACACCAAGATCAAGCTGCCCTCCACCATCGGTTGTGCAGTTATAGGGCGTAACACCATCGTCAGTATAGATGGTCCCTATAATACTAATAAAACCAAAATCCCACCCTATATTATTCCCATTATCAACGTTAGATGAATCGGTGGCGTCAAAAATAAAAACCGAGCCTCCGTCGTTTGCCGCGTCTTTCACGTCAACATCATAGACAGGTGGGTTTAGGGAGGCATGGTTGTATAAATGAAACTGCGTTCCTGCAGAGGTCGAACGAAAATAAATTTTGTTCGTGTCAGGGCTGTTCCAGTTTACCCCCAAAACCTCAGATGTGCCTGTACTGTCATACTGCACTTTCACGTTTGCCGTCGTGATTGCATATGTGCCATACACCGAAACGGTCCCCAAAAATTTTACCGATGGGTCGCTCTGCGCATCCGTTCCGCTGTTGTTGGTTATGGTTAAGTTATACAAGGAGTTACCACCCCCATTAAACCCAGAACCGGTCGCATCAATTGTTTGTAATGATGCGCCTGAAAGCAATAACGTGCCACCACTGATATTTCGTGCCCATGTCGCTGACACCTCTTTTGTTAAATCCCCATTTAAATCAGTTGTACCTGAACCCTCATCAATGTACGTGTTCGATCCAATTGTGAAATCACCATTAATCGTAATATTAGGATCGTTCGTGTCCATGTTAAATGTTGTTGTTCCGGAGCCTATTTGTTCTGTGTCAAGACTACCGGCAATAGTATACGAACCAGCAGCAGCTGTAACGCTGTTCGAGCTGTTGTTCCCATAGATTTGTACATTATAATACGCGCGGGCAGACATGGTCTGGCTATAGTCCGATGAATCAAATCGCAACATGGCTCCTGTCAAAAAACTCCCACCCGTCGGGAACGCTGCCGCCGGTTTATAGACAAAGATGCCTGCACCATCAATCCCCGCGGTCGCAGGAAACGTAAATGAAGCGGCAGAGTCAACAGTAAAAGTTCTACCACTCTCTATAATGACATATGACCCACTATCGATAACCAATGAGTTTGTCACGACCGGGTCATTTGTGCCACCATAACCACCAATATTAACTGCATTTAAAGAGGATGGTATCGTCATGTTATAAAACGTTGTGTCTGACGAACCATTAATATTACCTGTTCCTGTCATGGTCACGGTACTGGAACCGGCGGTAAATGTCCCGTTATCGGTAAAACTCCCTTCTACTGAAATTTGGCTTGAGCCAGCTATGATCACTCCCGAGTTATTTATCAAATCATGACCAACAGGAATCGGTGCATTATTTGTGGTGAACGTCTGACCGCTATTAACGATAAAATCATTAATAATAACGGCTTTTGAAGTCGAAACAGCGGTAGTCGTGCCAGCAATAGTAATGTTGTAAAAATTCATCGAATTAGCCGCTTCAGTGACATTCAAGCCGAGCGTTGGATTGTCACCAGTAATCACAATCGTCCCGCCTGTGCAGGTACCGGTAAAATTTCTCGCGTTATTGCTTGTCTCAAGCTCCCGCGTATAAATAGTGCCATTACCAGTCATGTTAAAGGTTATGCCTGTTGGAGTAGAACCGTTCATATAGAGAGAACCACTTGCATCTCCCGTCGCGACATGATGCGTGCCACCATTGAAATTAAATGATCCAGAGTACAATAACCAATAGTCGTACGAATCGACAGAAGAACCATCACTCACTGTCATAACTGTTCCGTCGTCGTGCAAATAGAGCCGATCGCTTAAATTTACATCTGCGCCGTTATTGATATTTGCTGTGCTTCCACCGTAGACCTCAAAAGTACTGCTAGCATTCGTGAGATTAAATGTATTTGAAATATCAATTGTGGCCCCGCCAAAAATATCAAATTCACCCGTAATAGTTGTGGTGCCTCCACTGAAAGTCGCGGAACCGCCGTTTATTGTAAGGGTTTCTGTTGTCCCATCACCGACGTTAAATGTACCACCTGTCTGTATAAGGGTCCCACCGGTAACTCCAACCGTTAAACTATTGCCATTGACGTTAGTGTCTGCTGATATGGTGAGTGATCCTCCGGTTGGTATCAAAATCTGGTCTCCGATTGTATTCGTTGCGGTATCAAGGTACGCGGTTCCCCGGATATCAAAATCACCACCCGTGGCATTTGTTGTGACGGTGCCACCGGGATCGTATGTATCGCCCGCCCAAACGAAAAGTTTAGTCCCGGAATTGACGGTTAACGCATTTGAGTTGGAGCTAAACGGTATATCAGTATCATCATCATAATCATACTGGCCAAGGTCCGCGTTTGTAATTGGCCCCGCGTCTTCATTACGAATAATAAGATGATTTTGATATAAATCAAGTCCACTCAAATTTGATGAGGTGCTTTCCGCACGCGTCACGGTCACCGCTTTTTCGGTTTCACCATCAACGTACACTGTAATCACGTCGCCAGCAGAGCCAATGGTGACATCCGAAATTGTATAATCACCACCCGAGGTCTCAGCAGTACACGCACCGCCTCCGCACGCCGTGGTCGAGCCGTTCACGGTAAGCGTAATCGTTTTCGCGCTTGCCGTAATTTTTGTGGAGCCCTCATCAGAATACAAACTCCCGGAGATATCCGGTATAATCGGCGGAATATAGGCAACCTGAATCACCGTTGAACCGTTTCGGACCGTACACGATGTCATGGTTGATCCCGTTCCAACTCCCCATCCTAAACCATCAATACTGGTTGTCGTAAAAAGTGAGCTTAATTCACCTATAATTAGCTGTGGAAACACTGTTCCGGTCCACGCATAATCTTCAACCGTTGTTGTGAGCCCCGTATATTGCAACGTTGGCCCAAACCCATCAGAAGGTTTATCCCCTGTAGGAATTATACGGGGGCTAAATATACTTGATGAACAACTTGTCGCCTCCCACATTGTGTTTGCTTGATGGATACCAAGAATCTGGCCAGAAATTCCTGCTGAAGCCGAACTCTCTGCTAAACTAGTTGTATAGCTGTTTATTGTGGTTTCAGAAATATAGTCAGCGGTGCTGGTTGGGATTTCATCAATAGCCGTATAATTGCCCGTCCAATCACCTTGGGCACCCGCACCGGTCAAATCTTTACGAGCGATTTTATATGGCGCCACGATATAAGGAAAATTACTCTGATTTGCATCAGCAAAAAGTATAAGATCGTCGTAATACAGAACGGTGGTAGTTGCGGTTGTGATACCTAATCGCGCGCGGTTAAAGTATGAAAAATCAGTTCCTGTGCCATACAAATATTCATATTGTGTGGACATGTCAGAGCTATAAAGACCAACTTCGGCCGTATCGAGGTATCGTCCATCAACGCGCACATTAAAAATGTACCACGTGTCACTCAACAAAGCGTACGTGCCAGCGGTATCCCCCGATGCACCAGTGATATCTAATTTGTTATCTGTGCCAAGGGTAATTTCAAAACGCGTTGTGGTGTTGTACACAGTTGAAAAAATAGTTGTTGCGACGGAAGGTGTCGCGCTCATTCGAAATGCGAATGATCCAGAAAATCCATAATTCGTCGTTGAATAATCATAACCATATGATGGATGATATAATCCCGTATAATCCAAATATTCTGTCGCGCTAGACGTATTAATTTCAAGTGAGTAGTCACCCGAACGGACCGTCCCCGTACTAAACGTAGGGCTCCCATTTGTAGCAGAAGCATCAAACGCATCCCCAGATTCAAAACCTTGAATGTTCGTTGCGGAAACTGACCCAGATGCATCACCTAAATCTGCGACACCACCATACCAAATATCATCATCATCTTCATCAAATACCCACATACCAATATGGTCGGCACTCACTGCATTCATATTTACCGCCTGCATGTCGTCGTTTTGCGCGCTGACCCCCCCACGAATAACGCTCCACGTACTCATCAAATCGTCTGATACCCGATACACTGCCTGTGAGCTCGTTGGCGCTGTTGATATTGCACGGACATACCCAACATAGATATCACCACCACCAGAATCATACCCGATTGAAACGCCACCAACATACCCTGCATTTGTCTCGAGCGGTGTTGTGCTTGACCATGAGGACCCATTATACGTCGCGGTGTTTAGATCTGATGTTGAAAGTGAAGCGTCGTTTACATAGGCCAAATATACATCACTCGTTGATGAGTTTACAGTCGCGCCCCATGCTTCTCTATATGTCGAATTTTCAGCGGCACCTGTATCAACATCATCCCACGAGACGCCCCAACTATCAGCACCATCTTCATATTCTTTTGATTGAATATCGTCAGCGCTTTCATCCCAACGCATCAATAAAATATCCCCATTGGTGAGTGGCGCGAGCATAACCGGATCAGGAACGCCGGAATCAAGACCTTCATCTGAAGTTGTGGACCAGCTTGATCCGCCGTTTATTGAAAATCTAACAACTGGTACCGCATTTGTGGCGCTTGAACTTGAGGCAATATATAAATCACCATCGCTTGCCTTAGTGATACTTAACGTGTCGGTCGTGGAATCACGAGTACTTGCGGTATCACTATAGGCGGCTACCTCCCCAGATGTCGCATCAGAGCTCCCAGTATCAATATTTTCATAATAAATTGTATCGTTTCCACTTCTGACCCAAGCCACGTGAATAAGATTGCCTGTACCCCCCGGTGTCCATTGGTCATACCACACTGCGTACTTTTCAATGTCAGTATTAGAGTCAAGGACGTTGCCCCCAAAACCGCCTGTACCCCAACTCTGCCCACCGTTGCCGGTATTAGCCCATTTTAACTGCTTGGTACTGGTTGTGTAGATAATATATGCATGCAAATCGCTTGTGAATACAAGTGATCTACCATTACCCTGATGGTTACTCCCTAGAGTTGCCGCCGCAGCGCTTACGGCTGCTGCTGCGAATATCGAGTCAGAGGCAATCTGCCACTGGCGAGCTTCATAAAAATCGCCGATAATAAGCGGGCCAAGCAGGAAAAACTCTGGGCTGACATCGGGCGGATCAATCGTATACCCAAGTACATGCGACTGCCCAGCTTTCCAGTCGACTGTCCATGTTATGTCTGTGTAATTTGAATCGAGTGCATTGACCGAGCTTATGCCATTATCTGAAATTGTAGGCAACGAAAAACTTGCCGGAACCCGTTCGATGACAGTGCCCGCATAGTCTGTTGTTGGCGTAATAGTCAGTTCAACAGGATAATTTTCTATTGGGTAAATACGTGTCGGAAATTTTGTACGTTCTACATCGAATTGTGCTGATGAACTTACCTGAAAACTATCGTGTAGCGTAAACTCACCCAGCGATGTCATTGTCGTTGATTCAATAATATACTCCCCTTCTTCTGCCGTCTCAATTTGAAAAAAATAATCTGGCTCGTTGGTCACACTTTTATCAACACACGTTTCATTTGTGATTATTGTCCCGTCATTTTTAGAAACTTGCTCTTGGCGTCCAGATGGATAGGTCACCGTGACGCTTAGGTCTGCATCACAAACCGTCGTGCCATTTTCATCTAAAACAGCGATACCTATTTCAGTCCATGAATTTGCGTCCTGTATAGAACGGCGGACATTAACGGCTACAACGCCCCATAAAAATTCCCTCTCTACTGTTTGGCTGATGCCGTCTTTTTCGATTTCAAAATCAGCAATATAGAGCCCTGGTTTGGTAAAATTCTTTTTCGAAAAAACGTACTTTTGGGTCGTATCTAAGCCTTGTTTTCCTGTTTCTACTCGATAGTCCGCGGTTGTGACTTCATCAGAAACATGATGAATTGTTGCGCCCTTCACTGTTTGACGTTTTGGATCTTTCCCGAGCACGCTCCAAATATTTTTATCCTCAGTAGTGATGGAAAAATTTGGTTCTTCATCTAAAGAAAAATCAAACTTTGCAACTTTTACAATGCTATCGGGGATGGTGGGAATAGCTACCTTTTTTTGAAGACCAAGTTGTACAATGATGCCATCTACAAAAAGATGGGAAGCGCCTTGAAGCAATTTATGATGCGTTACTCGAACCTGTAGACGAGAAAGCTCTTCTGGTAAAATTTTTCCGCTTATATTATAAGTACGGTATCCTTCATTCATAAAATTACTCATCCCGGGCACAATCGCAACGGACTCAAGTTGCTGCCATATACTACCATCTACTGAAAATTCGAATGAAACAACATCCTGTGTATTTGCATCTGCTTGAGCAGCCAAAGAAAAAGAAATATTCACGCTACGTAAATCCTTTTCGTGTAGCGTCGCCTCGTCTACCGAAAAATCTGAACAAACTAATGACTCCTTAGTTCCTTCAGGAAGATTTTTGAGTGCATCATCCGCAGCTGCAGCGGTTGATGAAACGCTGTCAGCTGAATTCTGAAATGAAAAATCGTTCGTGTCGGCGTTTTCAGGCAGTGAGATTTCTTGCGCTAGGGTTCCATGTTGCCATCCAGCACAGGTTGCTGGCGATACTGTCGTTTCTTTTATCGCATTTTGTTGCGCCTGCCCTTGCAAAAAGTGTATGAACCCCCACACGCTAAAAACACCCGCGATAAGCAGGATAATTGCAACGCTATATCCAAATGATGTGCTGAATTTTTTGTTGTTACCCAACATAAAACAAAGGGTGTGACTCGTTTTTATCCGCTCCGTGATACCTCCCTAAATTGTTCTTTTTGTTTGTTTGTAAACTGAGCTTTCCATTATTCATGGAGCGAGATAATTTTAAGAAAATCGTACATATATTATGACGATTTTACTTACTTTTTGCAACGTAAGAAAAAGGCGTTCTTGTTGTCAGAAAAACAAAATACACGTCACGCCTATAATCATCAAAATAACCCCGCCTATACGATACGCTATGTGGCGTTCTTTGAAAACAAGCGCTCCAAGTACAAGTCCTCCGAGCATTAAACCAACACGTTTCAATGCGATGACGTAAGCAACTGAGGTGAGGCGTAGAGCACTCATGAAAAAAAAGGCTGCGAGGATGTTTGTCACACCCGCGCTTATCAGTAGTCGTACGGGACTACGCATAACCTGCTGCAACAGATTTCGATGTTTCGAGAATAGCCACACATTCATAAATACAGCTTCAAGCGCATGGCTTACAAAAAGATAAAACCAAACGGAACTAAACTCAATTCCTAGTTTTGAAAAATTTGCATTAAAGCTCCAAATAAATGCCACAAGCAAAATATATCGCGCTCCTTTGTCTCGCAGTATCGATGAAATCGGATGTCGCAGACGACACCGAAGATCCTCCCCTTTTAAAATTATTGCCCCGATCGCAATTGAAAATATTCCCACGATGCCGATCGTGTTCGGGAGCTCACCCAAAATGAAAAAAGAGGTGATGATCAAAAAAACCGGTGTTAGCGACAATAACGGAAGCGTTGTGGAGAGCGGCGAAATTTTTTCTGCCTTGATAAAAAGAATATTTGTAAAGATCAGTAACGGCGTATCAATAGCAAGAATAAGCCAAAATCCATGATCTATGATTGGAATGCCTT
>CAZGDO010000016.1:0-20140 GCA_964524365.1 uncultured Gammaproteobacteria bacterium
TCGTGCCATGGCGAGGGGAAGACAATAAAGGAAAAATGTAACATATGTGGGGGAGATGGACGGGAACTCAAGCAGGAATCGATTCGTGTGAAAATACCGGCTGGCGTCAATTCCGGTGGACGTATTAAGCTCGCAGGAAAAGGCGAGGCAGGGTATCGTGGTGGAGTTCCAGGGGATTTGTATTTGACGTTGCAGCTTCGTCCGCATCCCAGATTTTCCCGCGATGGCGATGACGTCAAGACTCAAGAAACGATTTCGATTGCGTCAGCGGTCTTAGGATCTTCTATTTTTATTGAGACTGTGGATGGTGAGGTACGATTGAAAGTCCCTGCGGGCACTGAATCAGGAAAAACGTTTGTGCTTAAAAACAAAGGAATTCCTCATTTACGTTCAAGAGGAAAAGGTGACCACCTGGTGAAGATAATAGTAGAAATCCCTAAAAAACTGTCCAGGGACCAAAAGAAGCTGTTTGAAGAGTTGCAGGACTTAGGTTGAAGAATGCGTTCAGGAGTGGTATACTAGTGCCATATAAGCAACAATCGAGCAATATATGCTTTCGTTTATTCCAGTAGCGCATGCCGCTGCGGACACCGCGGTACAGTCAACTAGCCTGTTTGGGGTGGTCGACTGGTCGCATCCGTCCTGGGATTTGTTTATTATACTGTTTTTTGTTATCGCGGCATTTTTGTACGGCCTTTCATTGGGTCGCGATCGCATAATCGTTATTCTTGTTTCGATTTACATGTCTCTCGCAGTAGCAACAAATGCCCCGTTTCTGCGAGATGTCGGCTTCCAACAGAGTGTGAATGAAAAATTGCAGAGTCTTTTTGTGATTCAAATCTCGATGTTTTTGTTTGTTTTCATCTTGCTGTTTTTCCTTTTGTCTCGTTCTGCGCTCATGAAAACTATTGGAGCAGGTGATGAAAGCGGAAAATGGTGGCATGTATTTTTATTTAGTTTTTTGCATGTAGGTCTGATTATATCTATTGTTCTTTCGTTTTTACCTGCGGACGCACTCAATAATTTATCTTTGCTTACCCGACAGATTTTTACGTCTGATATCGGCAGATTTGTCTGGATTGTTGGTCCGATACTCGCGATGATAATTGTTCGCGGGAAAGGTGAAAAGAAATTTAAGTACGATATGTAAGTAATGCATGTGTTGACGAATTGACCCCCTCATGATAGAGTGGCTTGATTTGCATTGTTCATTCTAAACCTTGAAAGGGGTGTTGTATGCACGAAATCGCGAAGGTTCGCACGGACTACCCGTCTCACATTCGATTTACTACCGTATCAGGATCAGTGTATGAAGTCGATCCACCAGACGCTTCCGGCAACAGAGTCTTGCGTAAACACAAAGAAACATATACCGGAACCTTGGGTGTCGCCATGGGAGGCGCGGAAGTTTTGCGCCTAGCAGTTACCGAAGGTCCTGTCATCGGTGGCGACCTACAAGACGGCAGAGCTGTGGTTGCGGTTCAATTAATCCGTATCGGCCAGTGTCTTGGGTTTCTGTTCAAGCATGGCAACAATCTTGGAGGACTCGGTTCTTCCAAAATTGCAAAAATTGAAATCGAATAATCATACGACGATTTCAAAAAAGACCGGAAGTGCGTCTGCGCTTCCGGTTTTATACTATATTTTGGATTTCTTCTATCGTGTTGACACGCACCAATTGACGCCGTAGGGCCGATGCGCTATCAACGCCTTTTACGTACCATGCGAGGTGCTTTCGTAGCTCAACAATGCCATGCTTTCCTTTCAGTTTAAATGCAAGACGCGCGTGTTCGAGTATAGCGTTTTTAAATTCTTCTTGCGTTTTTTCTGACCACGACCCGGACTGCAAATATGTTTTCACTTGATTAAAGATCCATGGATGACCCCACGCACCCCGCGCAATACCAATACCGTGTGCACCTGTTTCTTGTAATATATCGTGCGCTTTTTCGGGACTCGTTATGCCACCATTTGCGAGTACAATCCCTGGAAAGTTCTGTACGACGCTCGTGATTGCGTCTGTATTTAGATCGCCATCAAAAGGTTTTTCAAAACTACGTCCGTGAATCATCAGCGCTTTCACTGGTACATCGTTTACCGCGCGCACCAAATCAACAGCATAGGTTGTGCGTTGTTTATCTTCAGATTTAATACTACCTCGGATTTTTATTGATACTGGGATTTCTGTGGCCGCTTCAGTGACCGCTTGCACTAAATCGTGCACCAAAGGTAAATTGTGCATTAAGCACACGCCACCACCATGTTTAACGACCTTGTAGGCTGGGCAACCAAAATTAATATCAACACCATCAAATCCGAGCTCTTGAACTTTTTTTGTTGCTTTATACATCAGGTCCGGGTCTTTTCCAAAGATTTGTACAACGATCGGACGTTCTTCTTCGGTAAACGAAAGCATCTCGATTGTTTTTTTGCTGCCATACGCGAGAGCGTCTGATGATGCAAATTCGGTGTAGATGACGTCGGCACCGCCACGTTTGCACATGACGCGGAACGCGGCATCAGTTACGCCTGCCATTGGAGCAAGCGCGAGGATTGGTTGTGGTAGTTTGTTCCAAAAATTTTTCATAAACAAAATCGCCTAACCTTATTTTGAGGGGATTGTCAAACACTATCCAACTATCTGTCCCTCTTGCGTATCGTTAATTGGAAAACCTTTTCGGGCTGAAAGATCTCGAAGTTCGTCTGCTTTTGTATAGTTTTTTTCTTTGCGCGCGATTGCTCGCTCCTTTAGAATATGTAAGATTTCTTGAGGGATTTCTCTCTTTTTTATTTCAGAAAGGCCGAGTCCTAAAATTTCATCAAAGAGGATAAGGGATTGATGTTTCGCAGCAGTTGGGTTGTCGGATTTTATCATTTCCCACATAACTGCCAAGGCTTGAGGTATATTCAAATCATCAGCGATGGCATCAAAAAATCGCCGTTCAAATTCCGCACAGCCAATGCGGGGATCGTCCCACATTTGTATATGTCCACGCAGGTTTGAAAGTGCCTTTTGAGAGGATGTTAGCGCTTCAAGACTAAACCTAAGCTTTTGACGATAATGCGCGCTAAAGGTGAAATAGCGATAGGCGAGTGGATCAAAACCCTTATCAACAAGCGATTGCAATGTCATGAAATTCCCCGCGGATTTCGACATTTTTTCGTCACCTTTTATGACGATAAACTCTCCGTGCATCCAGAACCGTGAAAATTGTTTGCCCGTAACGCTTTCAGCTTGCGCGATTTCGTTTGTGTGATGAACAGGGATTAAGTCAATGCCACCGCAATGGATATCGAGTGTATCGCCGAGGTATTTTTGTGCCATCACGGAACATTCAAGGTGCCAGCCGGGAAATCCTTTGCCCCACGGGCTTTCCCATTCCATATCGCGTTTTGAATCTTTTGGCGAGAATTTCCAAACCGCAAAATCACTCGCATTTCGTTTTTCTTCATTTTTTTCAACGCGCGCACCTTCTTGAATGCCGGATAGGTTTTGACCCGAAAGCTTACTATAGTCAGGAAATTTTGAGGTATCAAAATAAATCCCATCCGAGGTTTGGTATGTAATACCTTTTTTTTCAAGTTGTTGTACCCAGGCGATTTGTTCGGCAATATGCTCTGTTGCAGGAGTAAACTTTGTCGGGGGTAATATGTTTAATTTTTGCAAATCGTCTTGAAATGCTTTTGTGTAAAATTTGGCGACTTCCCAAGCGGTTTTTCCTTCCCGGCGAGCGCCTTTTTCAAGTTTATCTTCGCCTTCATCCGCGTCTGACGTTAAGTGTCCAACGTCAGTAATATTCATGATGTGGTTTACTCTGAATCCCTCATGCATGAGCGCGCGCTTTAAGATATCTTCAAAAATAAACGTGCGAAGATTGCCGATGTGCGCGTAATGATAAACTGTTGGGCCGCAGGTATATAAACCAACCGTTTTATCATGAAGTGGTTTGAAGGGTTCTTTTTTCCTGCTAAGTGTATTGTACAGCTGTAACATATGGTTATCCTAGCGTAAAACAAAAACCACCTCAACTCCGGCTGGGATCCCATCTTCATGTTGCCCGGGGAGGAGGTGGCTTTTGGTGTGCGGACGCGTTATTGCATCATGCTTGCTAACGCCGCTTCAACCGAGAAGCCGTTTCCTGTTTTTTGAACGACAACCCCTGATGCGTAGACTAAGAGATATGATGGTGTTGAAATTTGAGTGCATGCAAGCACGTCAGCCGAAAGGCTCGCAAGCTTTTCAGCATCGTAGGTCGCTAAGATCTCGTCAGTTTTTTCAGTGTCAGTTTTTTCAGTGTTTGCAAGCATCTCGGCATGCATCACTTGCAAATTTCCGACTAAACAGCCGGTAGCAGCACTTTCTATTACAACCCTTTTATTTCCTGATAGCTCAAGATTGATTTGTTGTACACCGTCAGAAACTTGGTTCAAAAGACTGCCGAGTAAGAAAACAAATATAACGCCAAGAAGAAATGTTGCGACAAAGCCAATAACAATCGCCATTTGCCCTCCGAAAAGCACCTCTTCTTTTTTTGGTTTTAATGGATTATCCATATATTCACCTCCCTTTGTATGTGGGTTTTGTATCTTTCTAGGTTTCTCTCCACTCAGAAATAATTTGCTGAATGTGGTCTGCGTTCACATCAATACTTCCTTTGATATGTTGTTCGACCGCTAAGAGCCGCACGCGTGATCCAGATTCATCGATCAGATCAATCGCTTTGTCTGGGAATACGCGATTCTTCATTTGCTGTACATCTGGACCAACCGCGGCATCGAGTGCGTCCTCTGTATATTTCACGTTGTGGAATTCTTCGTAGCGTTTTTTGATTCCTTGAAGCATTTTTCTTGTGTCTTCTGGGCTTGGCTCATCAACATAGACAGGCTGGAATCGACGTTCTAAGGTTTGGTCGGTTTCAATATATTTTTTGAACTCTTCTTGTGTCGTCGCTCCTATTACCTGTAAGTCTCCTCGTGCAAGCGCGGGCTTTAGAATATCAGCCGCATCGATAGCGCCCGTAGCTTCCCCCGCTTCCGCAAGAGAATGAAGTTCGTCAATAAAAAGGATGATATTTCGCTGTGCCGCAATAAGCTCATCAACCAACGTTTTAAGACGTTTTTCAAATTCTCCCCTGTATTTTGTCCCCGCGACGAGTCCCGATAAGTCGAGAGCGAGTACGCGTCTATTCTTCAAAATATCAGGCACCTTATTTTCGGCTATGGCGTTCGCTAACTCTTCGACAATTGCTGTTTTCCCTACACCCGACTTTCCGATTAAAACTGGATTATTTTTTGTCCTGCGGTCAAGAATTTCAATAACTCGGTGGATTTCATGTGTTCGTCCAATCACCGGGTCAAGCTTTCCTGTGCGGGCAAGTGCGGTAAGATCTCGGGAGTACAAATCAAGCATTGCGGTGTGACTCATTGAACCACCTGCAGAATTTTTTTTATACAAATATCCGATAGCCACAAAAATTGCACCTATAATAACTAGGATAGGAATTATTAGTGAAGCGTCCATTGTATTAAACGAAGTTAACTATAAAGGCAATCAAAAACGTATCAATGATTGCGGCTGCGGAAAGGAGTCCAACGGTTACAATAAAGCTGACGCCGAGTGCCTGCGTCACATCAATATGTGTTTTCGTTTGGATGGCAACGCCTTTTTTTTGTGCATCCATATGGGGAGTATGGGTTACGCACTAATAAGGGAGATGTACATGTCTTCGCACTGTTCGCGAACGACTTCAACTTCAGAAGATGCCTGTTGCTCAGACTGTTTTTTTTCCATATATTTTTTGTTTATTTTTATTTTCTATATACATAATAGCATTTTTTTAGCCTTTAGTCAACTAGAAAAACACCCCCGTGGCGAAAAGCTCAACGGGGGCGTAATTCACATGTGCTGTATTTATGGACGGTATGGGTCGTCTTCTAAGACGATTCTCTGATCAACGGCCTTATTTGAAAGGCCGAATTTCAAAGTAACTGTTCGTTGCTGACTCGGTGGCAGGGTCCAGTACGTTACCGTGACTCGGAGAACATCCTGTCCATACTTTGCGTATAGGCGGACGAACCCATCAGAGTTCGTACTGTAGCTATGTGCCGGGTCATTGGCCTTCAGTTCAGCGCTTATTCCGTGGCCAGAGGTTCTGCCAATCAACGTGAGGTTGACGGCAGGATACTCGTTTGACGAAATAATATCGCTAATGTCACACCCCTGCAGGACGAGAACGGCGAGCAGGGAGGCGAGAATCAGCATTACGTGTCTCATGGTTCCCTCCTAGCGGGCGGGTTAAAGGTTGTATCAGCGGTGTTCCATTGATAGGTTTCGACGGGATTCTGTAAGAAGATCCACCGTCCAACATATTTGGTGTAGCCGTAAAAGACGTTTACACCAGTGAATGTTTTCGGGTACAGGAACGAGACCGTTCCTTGACCATCGACTGTTCGTTCTTGCCGCGAATTATCTTTCGCGACATAGATAAACTTCGCGCCGGGCGTCATACCAGTGAAGGTTATCCGCCGGCTATTCTTCATTTCAGCCAGATTGTTCTGGTCGACTGTGATTTGCACACCGGATTTGACCGATGCTTTTTCTGCTGACATTTCAGCGGCAGGAATGAGACCCTCCTTAGTAAGGTGTCTCATATCGGCGCAGCCCATAAAAGCCACACATGTGAAAATGACAAAGAACAAGATTGTCCGCATCGGTTTATCCTCCTTATATATGATTTTCTCATGAAAAGCGAACACCTCATCATATCATCAAATACTCGATTTGTCAATAGCTACGACCCTCTTTTTTTTGAATTTTTTGAAAGATGCAAAAAGACTTAAAAAATGTTATAATCTTGCCATGAGTCCGAATTTGTATCCAATACAAGAACGATTTCCTCAGCCTGAACAGCCAATAGAAAAATCGCCAAAGCCTGAACAGCGAGATCAGGCGATTATTGAGCGCCGTCCAGAAATTGAAAAGCAGCCCGAGGCGGCTCCACAATCAAATCTTGAAACTGATTATGGTAGGGCAACAGCACCAGTTCCTGTTCAGAGAGATGACTCTCCGCAACCGCTGGGTGGCGTTAAGAGTGAGGAGCTTATTGCTATTGAAAATATTTTGTCCGAGCATCTTGATAGTTTGTACGCATCGCTTCCTGATAACCAAAAACCTTTGTTTCGAGAAAAAGGCGAAGAGACTGCTCAAAAAATTGATACGTTACTCAAACAAGCAAAGGTAAAGGTAAAACAAATTCTCGAACTTATTATTACTTGGCTTTCTATTGTTCCTGGTATCAATAAATTCTTTATAGAGCAGCAAGCTGAAATTAAGATGAATAAGCTGATTGCCCTTCATAATAAACAACGCCGAGTATGACTTGGTTTGTTCAAACAGCCTGGGCACAGAGTTCGGCAACACCTTCAATTGGTGGTGGAGCTTTTTCTTTTATTGGTATGTTACTTGGTGTAGTTGTAATAATTTTTGGACTCGTATTTTTCATAAAAAAGTTTGCAAACCGTCAAAAGTTTTCCAATGATCCGACGCTTCAAAGGGTAACACTACTCATAACCGTACCAAAAGAATTTTCTGAAGCTGAGGAACAGGCATTCGGTCAGTCTCAAGATTTAACGAAACGCGCGATCTCAGTCGCGGAAAGTTTATTTTCCTTTTTGGGAGGCATTAAAGCGCAGCGATGGTACCAAAGCGTTGCTCTCGGACGCACTGATCATTTTTCGTTAGAAATCGTGAGTCATGACGGCGTTATCGGTTTTTATGCTGTTGTCCCATTGTACATGCGAGACTTTCTTGAACGTCAGATTCAGGCGCAATATTCGTCCGCGCACATTGAAGAAGTAGAACCACTTGAGATCATACGACCACAAAGCGTTGTGGTAGGCGCGACTCTAAAACAGAAGAAATCTTTTATTTTTCCGATGCTGACTTACGAGGAAATGGATCAGGATCCGTTGTCGGGTATTACGAATGTACTTTCTCGTCTGAGCCCAGAAGAGTCATTGGCGATTCAATTTATAATTCGTTCAGCGCATCCGTCATGGCATGATCGTGCCAACCAATATATGCGCGGCGTCCAAACAGGATCGGGGGTAAAAAGTGCGAATACGTCTGTTGCTGGCACTGTCGCGAAAGAAGTGTTTCGGACGTTTGTCCCGGCAAAGAAATCTACTGAGATGGAGTATAGAGATTACACGCCGTCGACCGCTGAACAGCAGGTGCTTGAGCGTGTTAATCAAAAGAATGCAAAAGCCGGTTTCGAGGCGAATGTACGAATTGTATCCGTGAGTCCAGACGCAAATCGTGCACAATTATTGTTAAAAAACGCGATTGATTCGTTTTCTCAGTATTCATCCTATGACCAGGTTGGCAACGGGTTTGTCCGTGCTGACCCGTTGAAACGGGACAACATAATAATAAATTTCATTCACAGGCGCTACGATAAATCGCGCGAATGTATTTTAAGCGCAGGCGAAATGGCGAGTCTGTGGCATTTGCCGCTCCCATGGACTGAAACTCCGAATATTTTATGGCTTCCATCGAAGAAAGCGTCTGTACCTACTGATATTCCGCGTACAGGATTATTGTTGGGCATGAATCGTTTTCGCGGTGTTGATACTGATATACGCATTGACCGTGAAGACCGCCGCCGTCATGTGTATATAATAGGTAAATCTGGTGTTGGAAAATCTGTGCTACTAGAAAATATGGCAATTCAGGATATTCAAAATGGTGAGGGTGTTTGCGTTGTAGATCCTCATGGTGACTTAGTTGAACATATTTTAGCGCATGTGCCAAAAGAACGTGCACGCGATGTCATTTACTTTAATCCATCAGATATAGAACGACCTGTTGGACTTAATATGCTCGAAGCTGATTCCCCAGATCAGCGGGATTTTGTGGCGCAGGAAATGATTTCAATTTTTTATAAATTGTTCCCACCCGAAATGATTGGACCGATTTTTGAACACAACATGCGAAATGTTATGTTGACCTTAATGGAGGGTGAGCAGGGCAATCGTGGTACCATTGCGGAAATTCCTCGTATCTTTACTGATACTGTTTTTCAGAAGCAGCGGGTCGCTCTTGTTAAGGATCCTATTGTCCGTGCATTTTGGGAAAAAGAAATGGCCAAGACTGCTGATTTTCATAAATCAGAAATGCTTGGGTATATTATTTCAAAAGTTGGTCGCTTCGTTGAAAATTCTATGATGCGAAATATTATTGGACAAGAAAAATCTGGGTTTGACGTGTTTGATGTGATGAACAATAAAAAGATTTTGCTCGTCAATCTTTCAAAAGGAACGACAGGTGAAGTAAACTCGTCGCTCTTAGGTCTTATTATTGTTTCGAAACTTCAGATGGCCGCGCTCCGTCGCGCGAGTTTACCTGAAAGCCAGCGCAACGATTTTTATTTGTATATTGATGAGTTTCAGAATTTTGTTACAGATTCAATCGCGACAATTTTATCTGAAGCGAGAAAGTACCGTTTGAATTTAATCATCGCGCATCAATACATAAGCCAGTTGGTGAGTGGAAATGATACAAAAATTCGTGATGCAGTTTTTGGAAACGCCGGAACCATTGTGTCATTCCGTGTTGGCGTTGAAGACGCTGAAGTGTTACAAAAAGAATTTGAACCAGTATTTTCTGCATACGACCTTGTAAATATGGAAAAATATACTGCTGGCATTAAGCTCTTAGTGCGTAATACCGCATCACGTCCATTTACCATGCAGACGCTCCCGCCGGAACAAGAAAATCCAGAATACACCGCTGCCTTAAAAGAGATGTCTCGCCTGACATACGGGAAAGATCGTCACATCGTAGAACGCGAAATTATGGGCCGCACGCAACTTGCGGCAGCGTCTTCGTTATTGCCCCCAACCCAATCAACGCGTAAAGTATAGATATGCATTACGATCCGTTCCAGGTCCAAGTTACCACTGAAGAGCAGGTGACAACCACACAACAAATAATAACCTCAGTGCTTGTTATATATTATTTTTCTGGGGTGTTTTCTATAGCCGCAGCACTTTTTGCTAATCTGTCGCAGAAATGATGGAATCCTTGATTTGGGTTGCACTGTTTATTGTCGCATTTGCTGTATTCGGTACAGCCGCATACGCGTCTTTTAGCGCGGCACCATGGCTCCCGTTGCGTAGCCGGGATCACCGAAGAGTATTACGACACCTTAAAAACCGCGCTGGTACATTATTGGAACTCGGTGCAGGTGACGCACGTTTGCTGGTGCAGGTTGCGCGCAAAACAAAATTAAAGAGTATCGGGTATGAGATATCGCTTATCCCGTTTCTTGTTGGAAAATTTCGCTTGAGTGTCACGAAAGCATATCGCTCAGTGGAATTTCATATGAAAGATTTTTTTTATGAAGATTTTACCTGCGCCGATGTTGTCTATTGTTTTTTGACTCCTGCCGCCATGGAAAAGCTTCGTCCAAAGTTTGAGAAGGAACTAAAAAAGGGAAGTCGCGTGATTTCGTATAGTTTTAAGATTCCAGGCTGGAAGCCGACAATCGAAGACAGGGAGGAAAACGGGATTCCGGTATTTGTCTACGATCGCTAACGCATAGGATTGACCCCCACAAATCAATATGATACGATTGGTACGTAGCACAAAATCCACATAAAAATCTACACAAAAAAACAATGGAAGACCAACAAAAATTATCATCAATCAAACAACTCATTCAAAGCGCTGAGGCGAGTTTGCATTCTGCAAAACAGATGATTGATGAGCTCACGGGTGATGCGCCGATTGTGGCTGAATCAAGCACTTCACTACATGAAAGCGCGCGCGAACTTGGATCAATGGTTAATGATGGGAGCAATCGAATTATTAATGGTCTTTTTGAGGGTCAGCACATGATTGGCCTTGACGGGAAGCAATATTCAGTCCCGGCGAATTATGCATCGAAATCAAAACTTGTTGAAGGCGACATGCTGAAACTTACCATCATGAATGATGGATCTTTTGTGTATAAACAAGTTGGCCCCATAGAACGGACGCGAGTCATCGGCTTATTAATGTATGACGTAACAAACGAGCAGTGGCAAGTCCAGGCGAACGATCACGCATACAAGGTGTTACTTGCATCGGTTACGTATTTTAAGGGAGAAGAAGGGGATGAAGTCGTTTTACTTATCCCGAAAGAAAAGAGTGCGGCCTGGGGAGCAGTTGAAAACATAATTAAAAAGGGTCAGCCACGTGTTGAGGTTTCTGCTGAAGTAGAAACGCCAAAACCAGAGGAATCATATCATCCACCGATTGAAACCGTTGCAAATCCAGAAGAAAAAAAAGAGCAGGAGACAGATCAGCTAGACGATATTTAGGCTTTTTCGAAACCGTCTTGCATCTGCCGCGAATAATAAGGTAGAATACCTATCTATGAGCTTTTCGTTATACCGGAAATACCGACCTCGCGTATTCGCCGAGGTTGTTGGTCAAGACAGTATCGTACAGACGCTATTAAGCCAGTCTGCGCAGCGCGCTTTTGCGCATGCATATTTATTTACTGGTCCTCGGGGTGTTGGAAAAACCACAACTGCTCGTTTGCTTGCGAAAGCAGTGAACGCCAAAAAGGTAAAAAAGAATGGCGACATTGATTTAACAGACGCAAACGCAAAATTGATAGATGAAGGGAAAGCTATAGATATTATTGAGATTGATGCGGCTTCTCACACTGGCGTTGATCATGTCCGTTCTGCTATTATCGAAAATAGTCGTACATCGCCCTCTGTATTGAAATATAAAGTATTTATAATTGATGAAGTGCATATGTTATCGGCAAGTGCATTTAACGCGCTTTTGAAAACACTTGAGGAGCCACCTGAACACGCGATTTTTATACTTGCGACAACTGAAGTTCATAAAGTACCAGAGACAATTCTTTCCCGATGCCAGCGATTTTCATTCCAGCGTATAGGCGTGACCCATCTTATTGAACGACTCCAGGCAATTGCAAAATTAGAAAAAATAAAAATTGATACTGAGGTTTTGCAGGATATCGCGGCACGATCGGAGGGGTCAAGTCGTGATGCAGAATCATTGCTTGGGCAACTCATGGCCTTTGGGGATAAACATATTACCGTTGAAGAGGCTGCCGTACTACTTCCTCGATCAAGTATGCAGGATGCGGCACGTTTATTTGAATTGGTGTACGCCCAAAATAGAACTGGCGCGATTGAATACCTAACACATTTTGTTGAAGACGGTGGTAATGCAGATGAATTACTGAAAGATAGTATTGTGTTTGTTCGTCTTGTGTTACTTGCTTCAGTATCTTCTAAAAAACTTGATGAGTATATTCGCGTTCAAGTGGCTGAAGAAGTCATGCAAGCAATATCGCGAATCGTGAAAGCGCACCCCTTGCAAGAGACTGTGCGGTTGCTTGAAATATTATTACGGGCGAAATCAAGGTATGTGTATGAGGATATTCCTCAGCTTGCGCTTGAGATTGCAGTCGGGGAATTCTGTTCATCCGACGAACCCCAAACGCCTCCCTCAACGCAAAAACAAACAGACTTATCAAGTACGTCTCTAGAAAAAGAACCGCGAGTCCCGAAAAAGGTTGAGCCAAAAAAAGTTCAGTCTAAACTCGCAAGTACACACGTGTCCCCCGAAATTTCGTTTTCTGTCTTAAAAGAGAAATGGCAAGATTTTGTGAGAAACATTCGTAAAGTAAACAGAGGGCTATCAATGAGTATGCAGGTCGCGCATCCTGTTGACATTGAAGGAAGACGTGTTACACTCCACGTCCCATATGTGTTTCATCAGGAACGCATACTTTTGCCGACTCATCGTGTGCTTATTGAGAAAGAAATGTCAGATTATTTTGGGAAATCGATGTCGTTTGTCTGTGAAGTGGGCGCTCAACAAGGAAAGCAGCAGGTAGCAAATAAGAATGTTGAGCCAGTAGAGGGGGATACATTATGGAATCAGGTTATTGATGCGTTTGGTGATCAGCTTGCTTCAACACAAGATTAACTATTCCGAGATCGTCTAATGGTAGGACGCCAGGTTCTGGCCCTGGTAATCCTGGTTCGAGCCCAGGTCTCGGAGAGAGTTCTCTAGAGCAAACGGAGAGATTTTTGTGTTACTAAGACAATATTATGGTGATAATAATTTCCGGTTCACTTGGTGTCGGAAAAACAACAATCTCAAAATTGCTTTCGAAAAAATTACAAGCTACGTATCTTTCTGTTGATGAAATATTACACACAGCTGGTTTGGATAAAATTTCGGAAGGAAGTTTTTGTATCCCGCTCGACAACTTTATTCGAGCAAACGAGTTAATGAAACCCATTATTCTTGCAGCAGCCCAGGAAAGTAAATCGGTTATTGTAGATGGGTGTTTTTACCACAAGGAAGCTTCCGAGCATTTAAAGAAAATTGTTGACATTCCTTGTGTCGCGTTCACGCTCCGTGCTCCGATAGATGTTTGTTTGCGTCGTGATGAGGCGCGTAGAAAATCACTTGGGGAGAAAGCTGCTCGAGCCGTCTTCAAGCTCACTTCTTCCGTAACAATTGGTGTTGTTATGGACGCGACAAAACCAACGCAAGAAACAGTCACCTCTATTCTCGATGCTGTTGAACTTCGGAAAGAAAAAGGGTAGAAAATCGCTTCATAGTTACTCTGTTTTTTAACTGTTGTGGATAACGAGGTGCTTGTCCTCTTTTTTTTATATGGTAAAATGACAAAAGAAGACAAAAGTTGACACAACAAAAAAAGACCTTTAGAATCTCAATATGGAAAAACTCATGACTATCGGTGAGGTGGCGAGCTATTTGCGCGTCAGTGAACGCACACTGTTCCGATATATCAAAAGTAAAAAATTGAAAGCCTACCATATTGGGCAGTGGCGCATTTCAGAATCTCAATTAAAAAACTTTTTAAAAAAAACAACGTATGTATAACACCATGCAAGAACGAAACGTTCATTGCCTTTCACAAAATGTTTTTATGGTAAAAAGTAGATTTCGGATACATACAGGGGTTGGTATTTTTTTAATTCTCGCCGTCATTACAGCATTGATAACATTGATATAGGCAGTAGGGAACATTTTTCTTGATTGCTTTTTTAGTCGTGGCACCGTAGAATTTCGTTATACACTTATGGCAAAAAAATCTATTTTCATTGGACTAATGTTGTTTCTCTTTGGATGTTTTTTTGGCTGGCTGATTAGCACGCGATTCGAAACTACTTTAACTCCTACACAAGAGGTTCGTTCTGGTGGGTATACATACATCAATCCATTACTTGAGTGCGAAGTCGATGGGGGATTAGAGGATAAAGATTTACATTCTTTTAAAAGTGTAATTGAAGAGATTACAAATGAGGCTGTTTCAGAAAAAAATGTATCGGAAGTTTCGGTGTATTATCGAGATCTTAATAACGGCCCATGGTTTGGGATTCAAGAAGATTCTTTGTTTGCTCCTCAAAGTTTACTAAAAGTACCTGTCTTGATAGCTTATCTACATAAAGCTGAAACAAACCCAGGACTACTGCAAGATAAAATCACTTTTCTTGAAACTGATAAGGATAAAAGCACTCCAAATATAGAAGATCGACTATTGGTGGGCAGTGAGTACTTAGTTGATGAATTATTAAACAGAATGATAGAGAAATCTGACAATGATGCATTTTATTTATTGCTGACACATATTGGTTCGCAAGAAATAAACAATGTGCATGCCGCGTTGGAGTTGCAAACTATTTCAGATAACACCCCCGAGGATTTCGTTTCAGTAAAAGCATATGCATCTCTTTTTAGAATTCTTTACAATGCATCATATCTTAACAGAGATATGTCAGAGTATGCCCTTGAAATTCTATCGCACACAACCTATGAAAAAGGACTTACAAATCTACTACCAAAAGATATTGTGGTCGCGCATAAGTTTGGCGTAAAAGCTTTGACAGACACATCAAATGATCGGTTACACGATTGCGGAATTATTTATAAAAAAGACGCTCCATATCTGCTGTGTGTTATGACAAAAGGTGAAGACCTTGCTTCAATGGAAAAAGTCATACAAAATATTTCTTTGGCTGTTTTTGAGAAAAAATAATAGAAAGAATTTTTAACAGGAAGGACTTGATTTTTTCTTATTTTTGTGTTACAATTAATCAATCAGAATGAAGAAAAATTACCGTTCTTGTGTAGTAACTTCGTTTTAGCTTTTTCTGCTTGGTAAAATAAATAATGGAGGCAAAAAAGAGGCAAAAGTTTTCCTCAAAAAGAAGTAAAAAAACGTCAGTGACGCGCAAACGTCAATCTTTGGCATCCCGTGTTCACAGCGCAAGTATCTCAAAGAAGAAAAAAAAGAAGAGCGAAAAACACGCTAAAACAACACAAGCATTTTCTGGACTAACGAAACGACTACTTTCCTCAAAATTTGTAACCCCGCCCGTTTCGGTGGTAACAAAGTCGTACCATTTTTTTAAAGAGTTCTCAGTAAAAAACCCGCTTTGGATAGTAGTGGGTGTTCTTGTCTTAGGCGTAACCGCTATTTTTCTTAATACACACCTAACACTTGGTGTTTCAGATACATACTCTGTAACTTCTCAAGAACAATGGGAGGCTGGCGAATATTATCCAGGGACAGTAGACACAAAAACCTCGGCAGGCGATATCTCGATCAACCCTGGGGCAGGTGGCACGTGGAGTACTGAGACCCCAGGATTTATAACAGACGAGGGCGGTTATGGATTAGCTGCTTATCGAGGCAATTACTATGGCGCTGACTTAACCACTGATGGAACATACGTATATATTATTCAAGGAAACTACACACCATACCTCATACAATATAATCCAGAATTAAATACTTTTAAATTTTTAGCGAATGCGCCTACGTCTTTTGAATATGGTGGTTCGATAGAATATTACAATGGAGCGCTCTATGCAACTAACGGTGGACTTGGAGATGAGAACGGTGAGGCGACAAAACATTTTTACAAATACGATATTGCGACCGACGCGTGGTCTAGACTTGCAGATGCTCCAGATTCATGGGGGATGGGGTCTGACATTGTGTCTAATGGGAGTGGAACACTGTATGCTGCCCGAGGAATTTCAACACCCACGTTTTGGAAATATAATATTTCCTCTAATATGTGGGACGACACCATGGCTGGTTTGCCTGATTACCAAATTTATACCACTAATGGTCATGCGTTAGTATATATGAGTGACCCGTATGGGAGTGATCCCGAGGAGTCTTGTACGTCAGGTTGCCTTTATGCAACTCGCGGGAATGGTAATACTCAATTTTTTAAATACGATATAGGAGAAAGCCAGTGGTCAAATGCGACGGATATTTTAACAGGGTATGGACCACATTATGGTGGGGCTATGGCGTATGATCCCACGACTGGATATATATTCATGCAACGTGGATATAATACTGATGATTTTTTAAAGTTTAATGTTTCTGCCGAGACATGGGACACTTTAATTGCTGATACTCCGGATGCACCTGCGACCATTTATGGTGGTGGGTCATTAGTTCGATTTGGAAATTATTTATATTCGTTGCGGGGGAATAATCGTCCAGAATTTTGGCGCTATGATATTACGCATTCCCATTGGGATTCTATCTCAACTCCAAATAATGTTGGTAATGCGGGTGAAGACGGTATGACAACATTTGTTCCAAATTTAGGAGTTGGTTCAAATTGTGATTCAGCTGACGGCTGTCTATTTATAGCGCAGGGTGAAAACACAACAAATTTTTGGAAATATGATTTATCTGCCCATACATGGTCTACTTTAGCTGTAGTTTCAGGTGCAGTCCAAGAAGGCGGTTCTTTCTGTTACAATGGCGCTGATTATATTTATGCGTTACGCGGAAATAACACAGTAAATTTTTACCGCTACACAATTAGCACTGATACGTGGGGCGGCATGCCTTCAATTCCAACAACCCATTCAGGAAGTTCCTTGGGTGCACGTAATGCGTATTACGGTGCTGACATTACCTGCATGGGAACAACGGTCTATGCTACTAAAGGATATCAGCGTGATCATTTTTATAGCTTTGACGGTTCGTCGTGGTCTGAAGAAACGGTTTCGCCATACGCTACGTATTATGGTGCTGCGTTAACGAATAATGGAACCTATGTCTACGGGTTGATGGGCGATAACAGGAATGAATTTCATCGATATGAGCCTGGGGTTGGTTGGACAGCTATGGCACCGCTTCCAACGAGTACGTATTATTCGGCAGATCTTGTGTATGACGGAACGAATTATATTTATGCAATTTCTGGAAATTACGAAGCATATTTTTGGCGATATGATATTGCGGCAAACGCATGGACTCGGTCTATAGATTTTCCAGAACAGACAAATGGGTATGGTGCGAGTATGGGCTTTGATACCACGAATGACATTCTTTATGCAACGCGTGGGTTTAATACTACAAGCGTGTACAAAGCTGATATGACGAATAATGCTTACGCTGATTCAGCAACCTGGATTTCTGACACCCTCGATTTAAAGTGGGTAAATTCCTTTACAACATTTGCTGCTACCCATCCAACACCAGGAGCATCTAGTGTTACTTTTGATTTGAGAAGTAGCACGGATCAAGTTACGTGGAGTGCGTGGGAAACGATTGTGAGTGCTGATACAGGTGCGAGCACGAGCTTTGATATGTCTGGGGTAACGACTCCAAATGCAAGATATGTCCAAGTTAAGGTAACACTCACGTCTGACGGGAGTAATACCCCGACACTTTCAGATTTTACGATTACCTATGAAAAAGATAGTGACAATCCAACTAATCCAACTGCAACAGGATATTCAGATAGTTCACAAGGGACAGGTATAACAACCGGAAATTCATACTATTATCCAAGTCCATATTTTTCTTTGAGCGGAGCGACCGATGCAAGCTCGGGTGTCGCTGGGTATTATGTGCAGTGGACAGACAATGCGTCAGTAGATCCCTCACTAAGTGAGGATTATTATCAAACCGGTACAGATTTTCAGGTCAATACCGATATGGTGAGTGGCACAACGTACTACTTGAGAATTGTCACAAAAGATAATAATGGTAACACGTCAGCTGCTGCATCTGCCTTCACTTATACTTATAATGGAATCTCGCCAGCATCGACACAAACATGGACATCACGAGCAGATTTTGAAGCAGCGGGTACAGTGACCTCTAATGTAAATACAACAGCTGGGTCTGAGACAAATATGACACTTTCATCCATAGCCACTGGGTTATGGATGGATCTTCCGGCTGTATTTTCATCCACGGATCTAGGTTTGACTGGTATTAATATTACAAATGGCGGTTCTGGTTATACGTCAGCGCCGACGATCACTTTTTCAGGTGGTGGCGGATCGGGCGCAGCAGCTACTTCGTCAATTTCAGGTGGTGTTGTTGTTAGCACTACTATTACAAATGGCGGTTCTGGTTATACGTCAGCGCCGACGATCACTTTTTCAGGTGGTGGCGGATCGGGCGCAGCAGCTACTTCATTACTCAATACTACAGCATATAATGATTCGACAATGGCATTTGATGGGGCTGATACAATTTTTGTTTTGCAGTCAGTGAACACAAAAAAATTCTTCAAATATAGTATTTCAAATAAAACATGGTCTTCGCTTGCCGATATTACCAGCACTGCCAATCCATATGAGGGTACAGCTATAACATATGTACCAAACGGCACACACTGTGCAGACGCTGGTGGGTGTGTCTTTACGTTGGTAGGGAATAATGTAAAAGAGTTTATGCGGTATAACGTAAGCGCAAACACTTGGACAACATTATTAGATTATTCTGGAGCCGCCGTGGTAACTACTGAAGTCTATTATGGAGGATCACTTGTTTGGGCAGGTGGGGACTACCTTTTTGCTACTCCAGGGTATAACACAGATCAGTTCTATCGGTATAGTATATCTGGTAATTCGTGGGTAGCTCGGTCGTCTCCAGTACAACCTTTTTATTATGGTGCTTCTATGACGTACGTGCCCCATGGGACATACTGTTCTGATGCGACGGGTTGTATATTTGCCACGCGCGGTTCAAATACTCATCAATTTCTTCGATACGATATTGGTGCGAATATTTGGACTCACCAGACCCCAGCACCCTTTTGGATGGGGTATGGTGGGACAATAACATATAATAATGGATATATTTATGCTGCACGTGGTGGCGTTGGGGATGATTTCTTCCGCTACGACATTGCAAATGAGACATGGGATTATTTGACTGATCTACCAGGTACCAGTAATTACGGTTCAAGTAACGGTATGGTTTATGACACTAATACGGATATCATTTATAAATTACGAGGATATAATGAATATTCTTTTTATAGTTACGATGTCACGAATGACAAATGGTTGAATGCTGGTCTGCCCCACGATCATTCCACAAATGGATTTTACTATGGTGGCCTAACATATGATGGGAGCGATACGATGTATATTGTTCGCGGAAACAGCACTGTCGACTTCTATAAATATACTATTTCAACCGCATCGTATGAACGGTTGATGAATACGCCAGTACCTATGTATGTTGGTTCTGATATTGTGTATAAAAATGGAAAGGTGTATGCCGCAGGGTCATATAATAAGGATAATGAATCCAAGATGTATGTGTATGATGTGGTTACAAACACTTGGTCAAATAGTACTAATACGGCACCAGCCTGGCTTGGTTATGGTGCTAATCTTGTTGATGGTGGAGATGGGTATATTTATACAGCCAGAGGGCAAAGTACAAATGCTTTTTATAGATATCAAATTAGCAGTAACGCGTGGGACGTTGCGCTTAACACAATTCCAGCTGCCGTATATCGGGGCGGTTGCGCTGTCAGTGATGGAATGTACATTTACCAAATTCGTGCTCAAAACACTGCTGATATTTTTAGATTTAATATCGGCGAAGGAACTTGGGATGGAGCAACAACGTTAGCTGATGCGCCAGCTGGCATTTATCAGACGGATGCCTGTACATATGATGGCAATGATTTGATTTACGTTCCTCGAGGGACCAACTCCAATACAGACTTTTATGTCTATAGTATAGGCGGAGATTCTTGGGACACCCGAAGTACGAATGATGAATAT
>CAZGDO010000017.1:0-20071 GCA_964524365.1 uncultured Gammaproteobacteria bacterium
CAAACATTAAATCAAATTCTTGTTGAAATGGACGGATTCGACACCGACACAACCGTAATAGTTATCGCGGCAACAAACCGCCCCGACGTTTTAGACCCGGCACTGCTCCGCCCAGGCCGCTTCGATCGACAAGTTATTATTGATCTTCCTGAAATTAATGAACGTGAAGAAATTTTAAAGGTCCATTCAAAAAATAAACCATTGGATCCTGATGTAGATCTTCGAGTTGTCGCACAACGTACGCCTGGATTTTCTGGCGCAGATCTTGCTAATTTACTGAATGAGGCCGCAATTTTTACTGCTCGTGAAAATAAAACGACCATCAGTCAGCGTTTTTGTCTTGAATCAATCGAAAAGGTTATGATGGGGCCTGAGCGAAAATCACGAATCATCTCTGATCATGAAAAGAAAGTAACTGCATATCATGAGGCAGGCCACGCGCTTGTCGCCCATGAGCTTCCTCATGCGGATCCAATTCACAAGGTGTCTATTATCCCCCGCGGACGAACCGGTGGATACACGCTCAAGCTCCCCGAACGAGACAAACGGTTACACACAAAACAAGAATTTATGGATGATTTAGCTGTTATGCTGGGTGGATTTGTAACAGAAAAAATTGTTTTCCATGATGTCTCAACTGGCCCATCAAACGACCTGAAGCAAGTCACGTCGCTTGCCCGAGCACTTATTACCCAATACGGCATGAGCGATAAAATGGGAACTCGCACATTTGGGGAGAAAGACGAAATGATTTTCTTAGGACGTGAAATCCATGAACGCCGTGATTATTCCGAGGCGATAGCCCAAAGGATTGACGAAGAGGTTAGCCGTTTTATATTACATGCCTATAAAACAGCTGAAAAAATTATCACAACCCACAAAGCGAAGCTCGAAGCGATAATGAAGGCACTTATGGAAAAAGAAACACTAGAGCGGGAAGAATTCGAAAAAATTGTTGGCTCACCCACTGCTCCAAAGGTTTCAACCACATAATCGGCGGTTATTGCAAAAAGACCAAAAAACGTATACAGTTACAATATCATCTAAGGAGGATACGTTATGTATAAAGAAACAATTCGGAAAGCGTGGCACATAACCTGGAAACACAAATATTTGTGGCTTTTTGGGGTTTTTGCGACCATCCTTTCATCCGCTGGCGCAAGTGCATGGGATCTTTTTATTACAAACACAACTCGAGTATTCAACCAGCCAGAATTTTTTTCAAACCTAAAAATACTTTACTCAACCGGCACACTTGGGCTCGTCTATGAAAATGTCCTATCAAATATTACAAATTTCTGGAATCTGCCAGCTGATGTCATTGTGCTACTTGCATTGATGCTCGGCCTTGTGGCACTGGCAATATTGTCTCAAGGAGCGTTAATCCATGCATCCGCTAAGCTTGATGATGATGAAAAAACCAATATACAAATTGACACTGAAGCGGCACGCTCTTCTTTTTGGCGCCTCACTGGATTGCAGGTTATTTTCCAACTCGCGATGTACGGTTCGATATTTATAATTGGAGCTCCGCTTATTAGTATATATCTTGCGCAAGGCGCCGAAGCTCCAGCATACATTTTCTCTTTCCTTAGCTATATCTTGTTACTCCCGTTAAGTATAATTATTTACTTTATTTTGCTATACGCCTCCATTTACACCGTTATTAATAAAACAAAAATTCGGACGAGCATTGTTGAGGCGTGGCATTTATTCAAAAAAAACTGGTTGGTGAGTCTGGAATTTGCCCTTATTCTTTTTTTAATAAACATCGTTGTTGGATTTGTTTTTGTCCTTTTACTGGCTATCCCTGCTGTTGTTATTGTCGAAAGCCAAGTCGCGATAACCACCTTTACTGTCTGGAGTCTCACGCTTATGCTTGTTGTTTTCCTCATTTTAAGCGGTATTTTAACTGCTTTTCAGTTCAATGCTACGGTGTTATTCATGAAACGAATATCCTCAGGAAGTTATTCCGGGTGGCTTTCGCGCGTCTTTGGTAAATTGTTGAAAAAGAAACAATCTATAATAAAATAAATACGACGTATGCCTCAGTCGGTATGTGAGCGACCGAGGGCTTGTTTTATGATTGATACTGTGTAAGATGAAGGCATCGTAACATTGGGTACGGGCATGTAGCTCAGCGGTTAGAGCACCACTCTTATAAAGTGGGGGTCGATGGTTCAAGTCCATCCATGCCCACCAAAAAAATAAAAAATGTCTGCGCGCAAGTTTACATAACTACTTGTATTGTTTGTTTAATTTTATGGTATACTATATCCATCATTTATTGTCGTTTACATAAAAAAATAATCTCTGGTATACTTTCTTATGTAAACGAATAATCTTCACATGGAAGGGAGGTGGAAAACATGGCACGCAAAAAAGCAAAAAAGGCTGCAAAAAAGAAAGTAGCGAAGAAGAAAGTTGCAAAAAAAAGCAAACGACGCAAGAAATAAATTTTCGATCTTCAATACGCAACAGCACTTGGCAAAGAAATGCTCAAGTGTTGTTGTTTTTTATGCTGACGCAGCTTATGCGAGTCGCTCGTGGGACTTGCGCTCATTTTGAACGGTAAGGGCAAAGAGGATCCAAAAGAAAACTGCGAGATCATTTTTAAAATATGGGGTGTCAACAATACCATGGACAAGAAAAGCAATAAACGCAGCTAGTGTAGCTACGCCAATTAACCAACGGTAGGTTCCAGGGGGCCTAGTGTGTATCGCGCGCCACGAAGCACGTATCCAAATAGCAAAAATCCACAGAAAAGCTGCGGCGCCATAGAGTCCCATTTCTGACCAGAGAGTCAAATACAAGCTGTCTGGATTCGGGAATAGTTCCACATGAGACGCATCACGATATTCGTCGTACAGTACTGGGAAACCCCCAAGACCTGCGCCCATAATCGGGTGATGCGTAATAAGCCGCCACGTACCCTGCCACATTACGATACGAACATCTGTTGAAGTGTCTGTTCGGGAAAAAACTTTTTCAATTTGCATATGAACCACTGGCACAAATAAAAGGGCGATGCACACAAGTGCACAAAACGACAAAACAATAACACGACGTCTCGATAAAAGTGCAAACAAAAAGATGCTAGCAAGCACGCCAAGTAATGCGCCACGATTCACTGACAAAAAAAGACTTACCATGCCAAGGCCTCCGGCGAGAATGAATCCAAACATCCGACGCCGTATCTGAGCACGCAGTGCGCTCCAAAAAAATGCTACAAACGCTAACGAAAAAACTATTAACTGGTCTGCAATTTTCCCTATTGCTGTTGGGAATGGATATACGCTTGTAACGCGACGAGGGATCTCGTTCGCGTACGGTTCAGGAACCTGCATCCAACCCATAACTTGAAAAATCGCACCAACCCCAATCGCGACTAATAAAATAATAAATGCCCAATGAATCTGCCGTTGGTCCTTTTCTCCATGAATTGTATTCATATACACCAAATAAACCAGCACGGGCTCGATAATATATGCTTTCCAAAGTCCAAGGCCCGCGCGCAAATCGACCGAGACGACTGTAGCAATTGTCCCGGCAAGAACAAATGCGCCAATCGCCCAAGCATAGGGAATGGTTATGCGCTCACGGGAACGCAAGGTTTGTACAATCCAAATACATGTTAGGAGGATTATAAAAATTTCCAAAAGCGTCAATGGAATCCCAAACGCTTCAAATCGTATTTGATAAGTGGGTAACAACACAATAAGTAACGCTAGGCTCAGTGGTCGGTTGACCCACGTGATAGATGCATATCCAATGCTTACGATAACCAATAACGGTATCATACTTTTTTTGAAAATGATTTACTTAACGTCAACGCCAAGCCAATACAAAACCAAATATGCACAATATACAATATTGAAAAAGTCATATATTGAGCTAAGATCGCAACAAACGCGGCTCCGACTGCTAAAAGCAAGCTTTGTAAAAGAGCATCCTTTTCTTGCCAATATGTCCGAAGCGAAGCAAAAACTACATAGACACACAATGCCAAAAACCCGAGCAAACCCAGAATGCCCTCTTCAGCCAACACCTCAAAATAAATATTGTTTACAATAAGCCACCCGCCAGTCGGCTCAACTCGTGGATGTATCGCTACAGCTGGACCAAAATTCCCGGGGCCAACACCCATTGGATTTAACTTAATAAGCTCAGTCGCCTGAGAAACGGTCGAGGCACGATCCGCAAAAGAAGCGCCGCCAAACAAATCGGTAGCTTGCCTTGTAAATGCCTCAATGCTCACGGTTTGATCGCCTGTTAACGATAACGCATACATTACGACAAAAATTGTTAAAACAATCAATACAATACCGAGCACAACGTATGAAGGGCGTATAACACGGCGGAATAATGCTATTGCCATTATCAACACTAAAAATGCCATGGCAATATATGCGGCACGGGAAAGAGTTAGAACGAAAACTGGGAGAGCTAATGGAAGCAACACAACCGCATATGGGACAAGCGTCCGTTGTCTACGAATTAAGCTCACTATACTGATCGCGATTGGTAATAACAAATAATTCGCAAAATAAAGTGGCTCCAGTGCTGTTGATTGGATTCTGGGAAAACCGAACACATCCTTACTATACAAATCCCGTAAACCTGTAATGGATTGCGGAAGCCCCGCGAGATCACCAGCAAACTGAAACAACCCAAACGCAGACGTGACAATCGCGCCCACAAGAAGTGACTGAATCACGCGTTCAATTTTTTTCTTGTCCACCAAAAGGGTTGGTAGTAAAAACGCCAGCGTTGCGGTAAAAGCCATAAAAGCTATTGTTGTCGCGGCACGAAATGGATTCAATGCATGTGGGAACGCAAGCAACGCCCCAATAAAAAACAACGCGAGGGGAATATGGACACCCCGAAACCGAAAACGAATTTTCCCAGCAAGCGCATACGCGATCGTTACAAGCAATGTGACACCCAAGATGACCTGACTCGCTCGAATAGTAAACCCCGAAACCTCTAAAGACCCAAAGCGTTCAAATGGAAGAACAAATGCGATAATAATAACTCCTTTCCAAGGGGCGCGAATTATTTCAAAGACAATAATTCCTGCTCCAACTAACCCAAAAGCTATCGCAAGCCCCTTTAATCCTAAAACAGCCACGCTCGCTGCGCCAAAGGCAGCCGCGGCACACGCCCACCACTTCCAACGCAAAAACGAATCAAGAAAATGTATAGGGAAGAAATTTTTCTTTAAACCTGTTATATCCGTCATAAAAACCTTTCCAGGGAGTTGTAAAACCTATTAAACGGCCTTTCCCGTACCAAAACATACATGCGAGAATCGGCCTCAATTTTCGCACAAAAAACAGTGGGAGCGCAAGCCTTGAGAAGTGGGTAAGCTGAAACAATATCTCATTTGCAAAAAAATCTCGATACCACTGCATCCGATCAGCTGTTCTGCTACCACCACGACGGAGTGCGAGATGTATAATTAAAAGGTCTGGGATATAGCGAATAGGCCCAACACCACGAACCACACGAAGGGAAAAATCAGTCTCTTCTCTCATGGCGTTTCCAACATACCGGCTATCAAAACCACCAACCTTGAGTATTGCGTTTTTGCGATACGCGACTCCACCCCCGCGAGGCGCACAAACATCTTGTTCGGGTCCATGGGCAAATGGCAAGACACGCCCAGACCACGTCACGGACATAACCCGCGAGTTTGTGTGTTGGTTTTCACGATTCAATGCTACATTTTTATCGTCGATGGTCAGCGCAAGGCCAGCGTAAGTTGGGTGAGTGGTAAAAAATTTCATAATTCTGGCAACAAGTCCAGTGTCAGGAATTTCTACATCATCATCTAAAAACAAAATAATTTCTCCGTGCGATACATCAACGCCAGCATTTCGCGCGAGCGTTGTGCTTTGGGCGTCCCGATGAAGGTACACCAATCGTTTATCCTGCGCGAGCGTGACGTCAGGATATATGCTTTGATCAACTATAATAATTTCTATTTCGGCAAATGTCTGTGTAAACAACTGGTTTGCTAAAGAACGAACAACTTCTTGGCGATTTAATGTTGGTATAACAATGGAACACAAGGTTGTCATATGTATTAGGTTGGTTCTTTAAAGATGATGCTGGTAAAAATCGATTTATCGATGACACGAAATACAAACAGGCAAATAATATAAACTGCTACGCCAACTACCGCCGCGACAACAACGTGCGCGGTTTGCATGAAATAAAGCACCACACCCATCGTGATGGCGCTCGTGCAAATTTTTGCAAATTTCCCAAACATTGGCCGTACACGGGTCCGCTTCCAAATCATCGTATACCCCGCAAGCATAATAGTCCCCTCTGTTACCACGGTTCCGATAGCCGCGCCGTAACCGCCATAGATTGGAATCAAAATCAAATACAAGACGAGTCCAAGAATCGCCACTGATAAATATGCCCATACCATCTTACGCTGCTCGTTAATAGCAGTAACCGTATACCCAGAAAGCGACCCGAAAAATAAAAAGCTTACCGCAATAATAAGTATTCGAAAAAAAGGTGCTGCTGCTGCATATTCAACGCCCCCAACAAAAACAATAAGCGGCCTCGCCAATATCATGCCCCCGATAAATAAGGGGACTGCGCCAATGAGCAAGACATCAAATGCGCGCTGGAAAATCGAGCGAAAACGATCCCAATCAACGAACGCGACTGCCGACAAAACCGGCATCACAAGACCAATGAACATATTTGGAAACGTAATTAAAATTTCAAGAATTTTATACGCGGCACCGTATAATCCAACCTCTTCCAGTGAGCGAAAGACTGATAAAAAAATTGTATCCATCCGAAAATAAAGCAAATTCAACACAATTGAAATTGCAATCGGCCACGTTTCTTTTAAAAGATACTTCCAATAGTGATAATCTTTCCGAAGTCGGAGCCTAACAAATCCATTGGACCGCACAAGTACGATAAGCATATTCACAAGACTGCCAGCGACGATTGCGTATAACATATGCCACAACGTAGGCCCATGTGCTGCGTAATACGCGACGAGCACGAGTAAAACGACTCGGCCGGCAATTTCACCAGCTGCTACGGTCACCATACGCAGCGCGTGCTGAAAAATCGACACGAGTACTTGTTGAATCGCAACAAAAAAGAACGAAACGCTAATAATCGCAATCCCCAATTTTATGTCATGACTATACGGAAATGCCAAAGAAGCACCCACGCCTAAACCAAGCAACACAACAGCCGCAATAATACGAAGCGATAATGCGTTGCCGACTATCTTATCTTTATCTGCGTCGGGTTTTGCGATTTCTCGAAGGACAATTAGATATAGGCCTAAATCAGCGATAACGGAAAAAAACCCCATGTATGCCATGACTGTTGTATACGCACCATACGTTTCTGGACCAAGCGCACGCTGCAAAAGTGCAACGGTCACAAATCCCAACACGGTTGCAATCCCCTTGCCGACGATTTGTAATAATGTATTTCTGCCGATAGAACGGGCTAATGACACATGGATTCGATTAACAATGGTTGTTTCATCCTACCATTTCACAAGGCAATTAATCAATCATTGCTTGCATTTTTGGTGCTTATCCTTCATGCTTAATGTGAGCATTGTGCTCATCATCCGTAACACGAATTAGGAAAAACAAATCAACAAAAAAGGAGGAATAACAACCGTAAGCACTGTGGACGATATTTTGTGCCGAACCACACTCCCTTTCGTGGTTCGGCCTTTTTATGGCACCAAACAGCGCTGTACGCTATACTCTTGGTATGGCACGACTACCATTCACTATCACGAATGACGATTGGCAATCTATGCTTCAAGAGCTGAACAATTATCGTGAGGCAAAATTTTGGCGTGACTTTACATGGCATGGATCTCGCATGGCGGTCATTGATAGTGAAAAATTTTCTCATGTTACGATATCAGACGATGACTGGGCAAGTATGGCGCGCGAACTTGAAATCCACAGAATGGGTGGGGCGTGGGATGCATTCGCCGCGCGCTTTTCACGCTTGAAACTTATGATGCCTGACCGAGTTGCTATGATTACAGTTACCGAAACAGAATGGCAATCAATTCTCGCGCTTCTATCAAAATTTGTTATGCAACAAAACTGGGCTAACTTTTCATCGCATGCACACCATATCAAGACTATCCAATCTGAGCGCCTTAATCCACTGGAGCTTCGTGATAAAGATTGGGATGGAATGGCGGCGACATTGGAACGATTTCGCACAAGTAGTGAATGGAGCCACTACGCAAAACAAGCAAGTTATATGAAAATTATCGACCCTGGTCGCTTTGTAAATATTAAAATCACTGATGAAATTTGGAACAAAATCATTGGCATACTCGAAGACGCCAGACATGAAAAACACTGGGGGAAATTGGCCGCGCAAGCATCTCGCTTGAAAACTATTTCTTCTCAAGAGTAATCGGAGATATTGCCTCGGGTATTGATTCAGCGGGCTTGCTCGCTATATTTATACCATCAAGTTTTGAGACGCGATCAACCAGCATATCGCTGATTTCTTTTGCGACAAGCTCTGGATTTTCGATATCATTAAAGAAAAAATTCTCGGTTTCAGCAGCGGTCTGAACTTTAATAGTCCCAAACTTCATAACTGTTTGCAAAAAACCACTTGTTTCTGTCGTAACATCTTGAACGCGAGAAAGTTCTTGCTCCGACACCTTACGATGAAACATCCCAACATGTTCTATTTGAATAATCCGTTTAGTGGTTACAACCCAAACGTCTAAATAATAATCAAGCCACATCGTAAAAATTCCCCGAACCCAAAATAAATATATCAGTGATGTCCCAAGCGAAAAAAGAATTTGCATAACTGACGTTCCATCCTCAAACCAATCGGTTTGTGTTGCCATAGCCACCCAAACAATAACCGGGATAAACCCTATAACCAAAAACCAAGCAATCTGTCTAAAAAAAACAATGGGGTGCCGTCGAAGAAATAATTTTACCTCTTCGTCCGCCGATAATCCGCCGAAATGAAGATGATGAGGGAGTTGCCGTTGTATGCTCATTTAGTCAAGCGGATTAGTAAATGAAGAGTTGCCTGGAAGTGTCAGGTTCGGTGTTTCAACATTCATCGAGTCTTGCCAATCAACATTACGCAATGACCATCCCGTTCCAATAATAATACAAGTGGACAACAACAAATACACAAATACCAATACAATCGGCAAACGCGTCCAATAGGCATATCGCATGACGTTATAAATGGTGATCAAGCTATACACAACCCATATCAAAAAGAGAATAAAATAGGCTGCGGCAAAAATAATAACTGGCATACTCATGCGCATAGTATACCGCATTTCGGCCACGCTCGACTACTTCCGTCGTTTATAGAAGTGTGTGTTGGGTGTTATCTGGCGGCGTAAGACCTAGGTGTCTATACGCTACATCAGATACGGCTCGACCACGTGCCGTTCGGACAAGAAGACCCTCTTGGAGTAGAAATGGTTCATAGACCTCTTCAAGTGTGGACACTTCTTCTCCTATTGCCGCAGCAAGCGCCTGTATCCCTACTGGTCCACCTTTGTGCTGTGTAATTATCAGTTCAAGAATTTTTCTGTCAATCGGTTGCAGACCCCGACTGTCAATTGACATCATTGTCAGGGCTTCATCAGCAATATTTTTGGTAACAATTGGATGGTTTTTTACTTCTGCAAAATCACGGACTCTTTTTAACAAACGGTTTGCTACTCGTGGGGTGCGGCGTGATCGTTGCGCGATAAGCTCACGAGCTTCTGGATCTAATTTTACATGAAGAATACGTGCGGATCGCTCAAGTATCTGCTCAATATCTTTATGCCCATAAAAATCGAGGCGGTAAACACTGCCAAATCGATCCCGAAACGGTCCAGACAATGAAGAAAGGCGGGTAGTTGCCCCAATAAGGGTAAATTTTGGTAAATCTAATCGAAGGGTCCGAGCGCCAGGACCTTTGCCAAGCACGAGATCAAGTGCAAAATCTTCCATCGCAGGATACAGTACTTCCTCTACTGTTCTATGCAAGCGATGGATCTCATCTATAAACAAGACGTCGCCTTCTGGGATATTCGTTAAAATTGCCGCCAAATCACCTGCGCGTTCAATCGCCGGACCACTTGTGATACGAATACCGATTCCCATTTCTTTCGCGATAATATGCGCAAGGGTCGTTTTCCCCAAACCAGGACTCCCGTGCAGCAATACATGCTCCAGGGGCTGTTTGCGTTTTCTCGCAGCTTGCATGAATATGTCCAAATGTTTTTTTACATCTTCTTGCCCAATATATTCTTGAAGGGTGCTTGGACGCAACGCCGTATCAAGCGCGCGATCAACAGCTTGATAACTTTCTTGTTCTGATTGTGGTGCCTGCTTAACTTTTGGCGGAATCGGCATACCGTTGTTCAACAAACGTAACTAATAAATTAACACCCGAGCCTTTTGAGCCTGATGCTAGATTATCTTCAGGAATTGATGTCATGGTCGGGGCAATATCAATATGCGCCCATGTGTTGATTGGAGTGAACTCCCATAAAAACGCGGCGGCTGTTATTGTTCCACCAAATTTTGATTTTGAAATATTCGCAATATCTGCAAAATCCGATTTCATATCACTTTTGTACTCGGGCCAAAGTGGTAATGGCCACACCCGATCACCAGACGCTTCCCCTGCGGCAATCAATTGATCGGATAATTTTTTATTTGGACTTAATAATGCAGAAACTCGCTGGCCAAGGGCAACTAATGATGCGCCGGTAAGTGTTGCAACATCAATTATGACATCTGGAGAAAAAGTTTTTGCAAAACCAAGAGCATCAGCAAGTAAAATTCTACCTTCGGCATCAGTATGCTTCACTTCAACTGTTTTGCCTCCGTACATACGTAAGATGTCTCCTGGACGATACCCTGATCCGCTCGGCATATTCTCTGTCGCTGGAATAAGGCCCACAACATGAACTGGCAGCTTCATGCGAGCAATGGCCGCGATCGCATGAAGTATTGATGCACCGCCCGACATATCCATATGCATCTCATACATGCTCATTTCTGGTTTGATGTTCAACCCTCCGGTGTCAAATGTAACGCCTTTCCCAATAAATACAACGGGCTTGTGTGTACGGGCAGATGGATGCGCATATTCGCATATAATAAATTTTGCTTCCTCGCTGCTTCCTCTCGATACGCCGAGCATACCCCCCATCCCAAGCGCCTTCATTTTCTTTTCGTTATAAACAGCTACATGAAACCCACTACGTTTTCCTGTAGCTTCGGCGTGCTCTGCAAGTACTGTTGGCGTCATGTCCCCGCCAGGCATATTCGACAATTCACGTGCAGCGTTTACTTCTTCAGCTAGTATCAATTGATTTTTAATTTCGGTCTGTAAGGGTGCTAATATTGCCACGCGATGCGCTAACACAATGCTTATGGCTGCTAATGCGGTCTTCTTGCGCTTCTGTTTTCTATATGTAGAAAATGTATACGACGCAAGCATTGTTTCGCGTGCGACCATTGAAACTATTTTTGAATCATCAAAAAAAAGTTCGGGGAAAATATATGCCGCAGACTGTTGCTGCGCCTCAGTAAGCGCCCGAGTGGCGGATCGAATAGCGCGCGTAAAGCTGGACTGTGATAGATCTTTTTTCTCCCCCAAATTCACAACGATAACAACTTGAGTTGTCCCTGTCCCTTGCGGTAAAACAATTGTTGAATTGCTCTCATGGGAAATTCGAGAATACATCTTTTTCAGAGATGCACGTATACGCGACGGAATTTGTGGTGCTGAAAAAACGTCTTTTTCTTGTTCGTCATAGATAAACACCGCGAGACTGCGTATGTTCGTTCTAACTGTGGGAGAGAGTAGTATTTTCATAGCCGTTCATGCAGTGTATCAAAAAAAGGACCTCAAAGCAACGGCCCTTGACAGGAGGTTTTTCGTGTGATAGTATTCTAAGTTCTTTTAAAGTATAGTCTTTTGTGACCTGCAGCCACGACAAGCATGGGGGTTTTTTGAAGGAAAATGCGGGGTTTCCTACGTCTTCCCTTACAAACAATTTCCTTGGCTGCAGATTTCAGAAGAATATTCTATAATTCACCTGAATCAACCCCCACCCGTCTTGGGCGTGGGGACTCAACGGTACGTTAAAAACAGAATCTTCCATATTGAAAGGAGTTATATGGAACATGTAACACCCGGCGGCCTTCTATTAGGCGCCATCTTCGTCATCGTCGCATTTCTGGCTTTATGGAGAGCCGGACGCGCCAAAAAAGATACCCTTAACTAGGAGGAGAGTATGGGACTCACCGTACTTGGTTTCGTTCTCTTCATACTAGCGACAATCGTCTGGATGAAGAAATTGAATTGGCAATCGGGGAATCCGATCGCCTATGTCATGTTGATCGGAAGCGTGTTCTCTATCGGACTACTTCTCATCCCGCTCTTGCCTGAATGGCTCGTGCCTGACTTCTTGGAAAAGTGGGCATATGTCGACGCCTATGAAGACAAGCCTGGCGGCGCACATCACATGCTCTTCTTGTTCCTGATACTGGTTTCGCTGATCGGATTCTCGATTATTTCGCGGATCTTCATGCGAAATATTCGGGGACAGAAAAGTCAGGGTGGGTATCTGGTTATGTTCTCGGTCGTACTTCTGTTAATTGCCGGTACACTCGGCATGAACCTACGCGCTATGGGCATAGATTTGCCAAGCATCGTCGGAACCGGCGTTGCACCGATCGCTCAACAAACGGTCGTGAGTGGTATGAACACCATTGGCAACACCTTGAACGGAGTCCGCAAAGGATTCCAATCGAGTGAGCTTCGTGCTCCTCAGCACATCATTCAGGAAGCTGAAGACGCGCCGAAGGAAGAAGCGACTGATGACGATCTCTCGACATGGAAGCCATGGGAAGTGGCGTCGCTCTCGTCAAACCAAGGAAAGGATCGCCGGTCATCAGAAACCTACATGCCACTACAGAATGACGTCGACGTCGCACAAGGGCGTTCGTCATATGAGCCCAGCGGATCCGATAAGGATTCGTACGACCCATCCGACTTCGAGCCAGCGGTTGAACCTGTTGATAACTCAACATACGACTACTGGAAAGAAGAGGGTCTGCAAACCCAAAAGCCAGATAAACCCGAAAAGAAGAAAGAAGAAAAAAAGACTCGGACCCTCCGGTTCAAAGGCCCAAGCGATGGCAACTAATTCGCACACAAAAATCAAACCCGCCCCCGCTCTTTGTACACACCATCACGGATGAAAAGACCCCCCGCATAGGATGCATCGGGGTCTTTTTCTTTTAAGCAGACTTCCCAACCAAACAGACTGCCTGCCACGCTTTATATTTACTATAAAATGTTTCTTCTTTCTTTTCGCCGTTTGAATACGTTACCGTATAAGTAAAGTCTGCACTTGCGCCATTGTGCGCATGCTCAATACATTTTTGTTCGCCTGGCGCTAAATCCTCACTTTCAATATATTTTGTTGGTCCTGGCGAAGTAATGTTATAAATTTTTGGATCTGTTGTTTCTGAAACTCGATCATCCTTTGTACCCCAAAACTCAAAATAAATATTATCGCCTTCTACATATCCTTGGAGTAATAAATAATTTTCATAATCATTTGTAAATTTAAAGTCAGGCGACGGATCATAAATCGTTGCATCCATGCCAACCGGCGGTTCGTAATAAGAAACACGATAACTATGATTCTTTCGTTCAACAATCGGCAGCCCAGCAGCTAACGTCACGCGAAACATAGTTGTCCCAATTTGGCATAGACCACCACCAACTTCGGGTATGGTCCTATTGCCTTTAATAACCAGCTCAGGCAAATAACCGTTCGCGGTAGTAATCGGGCTCAAGGCTTTTACTAATGAAAATGTCTCCCCTGGCTTGATTAGAATGCCACTCAGAAGCCGTACACCGTTCGCGATATTCTTCCGACGGTTTGTTGGGCTTCCTTTAAAATTGGTTGAGGCAATCGCAACTCGTTCAGTAATGCCCAATGACTCTGCTTCGCTTTCTGTCACCCCAGGTTGAACTTCTTTTACTGTCAACTGAATAGAGGTTTCCTGCGACCCTTCAATAAGCCGGTCCAGATTTGCAAGTAGTGCGTCAATATCAACTGTCCTGCCAACTGTACTCGACTGAAACTCAGCAACTTTGCCGTTCGATATTGCAAATCGTGCGTCTTGTGCTTGAATATCAACTGCCTCCTTGATATCTGAAAGAAAGGACTCTAGCCCGCCTGACGCAAACACAAGAGCATATGAATCATCTTTTGCTTTAACTGATAAACTTTTTGCGACATCTTCGGGGGCAAGTTGCCAAGATTTATCTTCCCATGTGATCGTGTACGGCGCGGCTTCTGTTACTCGTTTTGCGTCATCTAAAAATGTTGCGACTTGTGCCTCTACAACTTGAGGATTTTGTTCGGTCAACGCAAGTGTGACTTCTGGTGACTGTAACTTATTTAACTGTGTCTTTACTACGCTCACGTATGTGTCGTACAAGAAAATAGATCCAATAGATGACTTTGTTACGGTGAAGCCTCCTTGCTCGTCTACCGCAAGCCCTGCGTCAACGGCGGGACTCTCGTCTTCCCCATATTGTTCACGCAAAAGTGCTAAAAACTGACTATCCTGAAACGCAAGTGGGACAGAAAATTCTTGTGGTGATACTAATCCTCGAAGTCGTTGCCAACTATTTAGTAAACCATTCGATCCCCTGCCATATGCCAGCAAGTTATTCAGGGTTGATGAAGAGTCGAAGAGATACAGCGGGAAAGCCGTATCAACACCGCTTTCTGTCGCAATAGTGGAATCGATGTTTTCTGTTTCGCCTTTATAGGTTATCTGTATTCCTGAGACATCCAAAGCCGCAATCCGGCCCTCAAGTAATTGCTGTGCTTGCTCCGGAGTTTTTCCAGAAAAAGACAATAAACCAATGCGAACACCAGGAAATATTTCATTTGCATAGGCAAAATTTAAATACAGTAGAACACCAAAAACAACAACACAAAACCCAGCTAAAGATGCCATGCCAATGGACGCCACTTTTAGAAAAGTGTGTGATGAGAATGCGCGAGGTGGTTTTGTTTCCGCCTCTTTGTTTTTTTGTTTCCCCTTCGCCATGAATCAATATTACACTGCCACGCGACGAACGGCAAACGCGAAAAAGAGATAAAAATAGCAGAAAAAAAGCAGGGCGGCGAGTGATAGTTGATGCCGTATTCTGGGGAATCCAAGAAAAATAATCAACGCGATGTAGCTAACCACAAAAAAGAAAACGAGGCCTATCCCAATCAACGTGAACACGCTCCCAAGCATAAACACCATAGACTCCGATGCTTGATAAGTAAAAGAAAAAATAAGAAATAATGCAAGAAAAATAACTGAAAACACCACAAGAAGACCGCGTCCGAATCGGGTCAGCCAGATATCATATGTTGCCGTTTGCTCTTTGGGTATGCGAAGGTGCGAATGAAGCTGATGTAACACATCAAAAAGAAGTGCCACCATCACTACCACAACAAGTGTAAATAAAATTGCAGTGGTCCAACTTTGCAGATACACCACAACAAACATATATAATGTTAAAATCGCTAACCACGCTGGAACGCCCTCAACAAAACTTCGATACGGATGAAAGCGCCAATTTTCTGTAGCGTTTTTTTCTGCAACGGACAAAGATTGCGATAAGCGCGGTGAACGTACCGAAGAAACGCGCGATGTTTTTCGTGCGCGTTTTACGCTAGCGTTCCGATTACCTGTTGAGCGAATGCGTCGTGGGGATGTTCGTCGAACTGCCATAATAATTTATGATTCTTCTTCGAGCAATTCGTTTAAAATTGTTTTCGCTTGCGCGTCACTTGCGAGCATGTGGATGATTGATCCTTCCGCAGAACCATCAGGGAGTTGCGAAACTGGCCATCGAGCCTGTTTCCCATCGGGAAAATGCAACACCGCTTCTTCGCCTTCAAATCGATCTATTGTCGCTTGTATAAGCTTTGGCATGTTGTTCGTCTTCAGTGTTTACATCGACGACTCGTACCTGGACGCCGTCAGCCTTCGGAATTGTAATGGTCAAGACGCCATTTTTTAAAGACGCAATGGCTTCTTCCGCTTTAACGTCAACCGGCAAAATAATCGAACGCGAAAACCCTCCCCAATAGCATTCCTGATAATAATACTGCTCTTCAGAAACATCATAGGGAAAGCTGCGTCGTCCACGGATGGTGACCATATCATTATTTATGGCAATATCAAGATTATCAGAAGTCACGCCAGCAACTGTTGATGCGATTACAATGTTGTTCTCATGATCTTGAAACACATCAACCGCAAGCTGACCTTCATACTGGTCGTCAAGCCATTCATGCTTGTTTGGAGTAATTTTTTCGGGCGACTCTACCGCACCCTCCTTTTTGGTCTTTGGCATATCGCTGTTATTAGGCTTTCAGTATACTAAAAATGAAACTTTTCCTCAAGCGGAATCTCTTACTAGTTTATGCGTTTTCTGTAAAAAAATCAATGAGACGCCTGATTAGATTTTTATATTGCACCGTGTTTGAAAATTTATGATCTGCGCCAGGAACCACAACAAGCTCTTTTTCATTTTGCAACAAATCATAAAACTTTTTTGTTAGTTTTAATGGTACAGACTGATCAGCATCACCTTGTAAAATTAATGTTTGAGATTGTATCTTAAACGCCATCTTATGCAAATTTTTGTGATATGGCTGCATAGAAACGTAGTACTGATATTTTATTTTGTGTAGTTCCCCATCAGCACAAAGTCGTTCATGAAATCCACGCTTTTTCCATAACTCTAATTCTGCTTGTGACATTGTAATACCCCGCTGTGCAACAAAATCAGTCACAGGCGCAACAAGCCCAAGAAGAGGAATCATTGGGTATTCAATTGCCGCAATAATTGCGAGCATTCCACCATAACTCGATCCATATAGAGAAACTGATTCCGCGCCAGGGATCCTAAACGCGTACGACACTACAGCGCGCACATCTTCAACATTTGCACCTACATCAATCTCTTCGATTTTGCCAGATGATTTGCCATGAAAACGCAAATCAAACGCCAAAACACCCCACCCTTTCTTTGGGAGCTCATGCGCAAGTGCCTGAATTTTATTCCCAGCATGATCAGTAGAAAATCCGTGAATCGCAACAACAACCGGAAAAGTTTTTGCTCGAGGCGGATAAAAAAAGCAAGCGAGTTTTTGTTTGTGCCCAACGGAGAGAAAAAAATGTTTTTCTGTCATGCGTTTTTTATAAACAGTCTGTCCATAGTATACGGCAAGTCTTGACGAGAAGGAACCCTGTTTGCTATTGTTGCCTGATTCGTTCATTCGTAAACCCCCAAACTACAGGTCACGGAGGACGTATATGTTTGGACAAATTTTCACAAGTTGTGTTGTTGTTGGACTGTTCGTTTTTCTTGGTGTATGTATCATTCGCCGAGTAAAAAGACGGGGGTCAGGACAAACTCGCATTGGCATCCCCGACCGCACAGCCGAAAGAAAATGGTAGACCTCCCCAAAAAACAATAAAACCCGCATGTGCAATTGTACGCGCGGGTTCATTTTATTGACAAGATTGACATGAGTTGAGTACTCTTGTATCGTCAGATGCAAGTTCTGGCCCCATCGTCTAGTGGTTAGGACACCAGGTTTTTCCGGCAAAGCCGGACCCGGCTCCGCCGGGCATCCTGAACTAAACTATGTTTTACGTCTATATACTGCGATCTATTTCATCCAAGCGACTCTATATTGGGGTAACTGATAACATTGATCGGAGATTTAAAGAGCATAACAGCGGGAAAGTCAGATCAACAAAAAGTTACAGGCCATATAAACTTATCAAAACTGAAGCGTACAAAAGCAGAACAGAAGCCTTACAACGCGAAAAGCAAATTAAAAAATCGGGTCTCGTCAGAAAGTTGATTAAAAATATGGCCCCATCGTCTAGTGGTTAGGACACCAGGTTTTCATCCTGGTAACAGGGGTTCGATTCCCCTTGGGGCTATGAAAAAGACCATCACCCTTGTGGTGGTGGGCTTTTCCATTTGTCTTCTGGGGAATCGAAGGGTACACTAAAAACCTAAACTGCTTTAGGTTTTTAGTGACCCGGGTTCTAGAGGAGGAACGAGCCTGCGCCGAAGGCGCGCTGCCAGTGACGGGGGAAGAGGATTCCCCTTGGGGCTACCATCAACATTTAGTATCGAGGGACCGGGAGATCCCGGATCCCAGTGAGACCGTTACCCATCTTGAAGAATGGAAACAAAGCAACGAATCGCTTCGCTGTTTTATTTTAGTCCCAAGACTACTTAAGTTGTTTAAACCGCGCCCTCGAGGGAAAGCGTTTTATTTTTCATAATCAATTTGCTCTTTAGATTTGCCAGCAGTTCTCGCTTCTCTGCCATCGACCCTTCCGTCAGAAGGTAGATGGCGTATGCTTTCATATCAAAGGCCTTATCAGCTGTTCCAACAAGTTGAGATAACTCGGCTAGTACACTTGACATAAATATAAAAGTAGATACTATATGACTGTTGACGAAATATGAGAAATAAACCGGCTTGCCTAACGCATAGGTTAGTTCTTTAAAAAATAGGTGACACAATGAAGGAAGCATTTGTTTTGGTTGGTACGATAGCTGCTGGTAAATCTTATATCGGCAGGCTGATTGAAAATTGTTTTGATATTCCTTTTTTTGAATATGAAGACATTTTTATTGAAGCACAAAAAGATCACCCCGGAGATTTTCTGAAACTAGCCGAACCCTTGGCCGAAAAAGCCATTTTTGATTTTTTGGACAAGAGAGGTAAAATTTGCTTTGAGAATACAATGAGTAGGCCATATGCTTTGGCTATTTTGAGTAAACTTCAACAAATTTCTGATGTCAGAATAATTTATGTCGACACGCCCATCGAATTGGCTCGAAGGAGATTGCAAGAAAGACCCAAGAGTACGCACGTGAGATGGACGAAGGAAGAATTGGACAGAATTTATTCTGGTGTCAAAAGGATTGATCTCGATTACGACATTGTCGTAGATAACTCACGCTCTTCAGATAAGGAGATTAGGCGAAGTCTGCAAGAATTAATGTCGGAAAGGGTATGGCGTAGTGATTGCGTGGAAATAAGCTTCAGGGGGCAGGTATTAAAATTCGACAGCTGGTCTGGCACGAATTTAACGCCCTACGATATGGAATATCAACCCTGGAGAGTCTCATTCCGCAAAGAGAATTTGGGCTATTTGAGGCATTACGATTTGAAGCTCGGAGACGTTATGATTGATGCTGGCGGCTACGAAGGAACATTTTCGATTTATGCCGCAAAGGCCGTCGGAGAAACCGGTAAGGTTATCGTATTTGAGCCCGACACGGAAAATTGCAGGAAGCTTGAAGCCAATATTAGGCTGAATGGATTGACAAACGTAATAGTTGTGAACAAAGCATTGTGGAGTGAAGACAAAACGCTTAAGTTTAACAACAAGCACACAGCCGGAGCGTCTTTCTTCTTCAATGCGAGTCCTCATGCCGTTGAGATGTCCGCCGTTTCGATCGACAACGAACTGGAAAGATTGGGAATAGGTAGAGTCGATTTTATCAAGATGGATATCGAAGGTTCAGAGATCAGGGCAATAGAGGGCGCAAAAAAAGTGTTGATGGGTAACGCTGTTAATGTTGCGGTGGCTTCTTACCACATTATAAACGGCGAAGAAACATCGACAGGGGTGGAGGCTGTTTTGCAGAAGTTCGGATACGAGGCTGTGACTGAATTTCCGCAACACAAAACCACTTATGGATTCAAAATATGATGACAGACCAAAACCCCTTATGCATTATGCGTGAGGGGTTATTTTTATATATTAATGGGGATTATGTTGCCATTTACAAAAACAAAAAAAATGGGTATAATAAAAAATAAATTTTTCAAAAATCATTAAAATATATAAATTAATTGGCTCTAAAAATGGATTAACTGTTTTTATGGCCCAAACAATATGAAATACGAAGACGGGGC
>CAZGDO010000018.1:0-19645 GCA_964524365.1 uncultured Gammaproteobacteria bacterium
ACAGATTGTTGATAAAGGTGTACCTTTAGAAAAAATTCAAGTTTTGCCTAATGTTGTAGATCTATCTCACACCTTAACAGCAACAATGCCTAAGCCTGATTATGTGCCAAAAAATTGGTTTATAGCTCTTTATGCGGGTAATCATAGTAAAGCCCAAAATATGAAAAAAATTCTTCAAGGTGTGATTGAGTCGCAAAAAAAACATTTCCCAATTTTCTATTTGTTTGTTGGACATGGTGAGGAAAAAGCAGAAATGCAGAAAGCTGCTTCAGAACATAATTTAGAAAATATTAAATTTGTAGATCAGGTTGATCGTCATCAATTGCAGCTTTATTATTCATGTGCCGATGTTTGTATTGCTAGTTTACACAGCGATAGAGTTTTTTATAGCGCACTACCTACAAAAGTTTTAGAGTATATGTCGATGTCAAAACCAGTTATTTTTTTGGCGGATAATTATTTTGCAGAGAAAATTGTTCAAGTAGGGGCGGGCTATAGATTGCTTGAATCAGAAGTAGGTTTGCTAGGGGATGAAATAATGAAAATCTGCAGGGTTGATTCATTAAAAAAACAAATGGGAGTTAACGGTTATGCTTATGTATTTAAATATTATTCTCCAGACATTTTTAAATCTACTTTGCTAAGAATATCCCACAACACCCTATGAAGAAGCCCCTTTTTCTTTATTTAGTTCCATTTTTAGTTTTTGTTGCAACTTTATTTTTTCCTCAAGATTGGTACCTAGTGAAAAGTATTATTGGTTTACCTGTTATTTTTTTTGTACCTTATTATGTAGCAACTTTTGCCGCTTTTTTGTTCAAAAAAGATTTTTCGAAGTTAGCACCCGTGATTAGAATTCCGCTTTTTTGGATAGTTGGTTTGTTAATACTTATGCTATTCCTGTATGTATTTCAGTCGTTTGGATATTTTAATTTTCTTATTATTATTTCTTTACTTTATATATGTTCCGGATTTCAATTTGTCTTTTCAAGAACCGTAGTTAAAAAAAATAATTTTTCTCAAACAAAAGCTTCTTCATTGATTCCGATTTTTCTTTTAATTGGGCTTGCCGTATGCATATCTTTGTATTTTAGGTCTTTTAGCACATTCCCGCTACAGTCCGGGAATGATAACATTTTCCTTTCTGGATTGTCTCAAGAGATACTATCAAATGATTTTACAAACAGTAACTTTTATGTTTATTCGTACTTGCCATTTATTCCTGTAATACTTTCGATCACTTCAGTAATCGCTCACGTTGAACCAATCCATGTTTTGTGGCTAACTCCTTTTCTCCTTTATAGCGTTTTTGCGTTCAGCATGTACTTTTTTCTAAAATCAAAAGCGACCAACTCGTGCTGGCTTGCTTTTTTTACAACTGTTGTTTTTTTATTTATTTTCGGGTACCAAGGAAGAATATACGATTTGATCAATTTTAGAGAAAAAAACCTTTTTTTCGTTTTAATCCCTTTTTTCTATCTACTTATTGATTATTTAAAAGATCGTTTGTCAGAAAAATCTAGCAAGTCCCAGATAGTTCTGTTTTTGAATTTTATCGGCTTTGGATCAGTCCTTTCGTTTCTAATTTTAGTTTTACATCTTTCATATGCGTTTCTTTTACCATTATTAGTCTCCTTGCTGATTTTATACTATTTGTTTTCTAATAGTTCAAACAAACATGAAAATCTCTTAGTTGCATTGCTTGCAACCTGTCTTATACTGTTGCATGCCTATACGGGCGTATTTACGGTACTGGTTTTGTCTATTATTTTACTAAGTCCGGTTTTAAAGGATAACAAGATTCTTGCTAGCTATTTTGCAATCATACTTTTTATAATTACGATTTCTTTTGCAATTCTTTTCATTTCAGCAAATATACCTGACATTCTTCATCATTCAGCTGATTCTAATAATATCTTTCTTGGAGGTCAATACAATTACAACTTTTCTTCAAAATTTGACATGATGGCATCGACGTATCCACTTGTGCTTATGGGGACTGGTTTTCTGGGGGCTATGTTTATTTTTTATAAAAAGGTGTCCAGTTTATATCCTTATGTTTTGTCTTTTATAGCGACTTTAATACTTATTTATCTACCAATAAATTTTGCTTATCGATTACTCGAATTATTAGCACCTTTATTGGCCTTGTTAGTGTTTTATGCATTTATTAACCTTCGATCTTTGTTTAATAGTAGTGTAAGTTACGTATTGAAATATTCTTATATTTTGCTAATAGGCGCAGCTTTAGTTTTTGTGGTTCCGGACGCTACTTCATATGTAAATTGGTTATACGCGAATAACTATGCAAGCAAGGATGTTGGCTTAACAAATTTTACTCGTTCGGAATACAAAGCCTCACTTTGGATTAAAAGTCACTATTTAAGCGACACTTATATTTTTACTAGTCCCGAATTAACTCGTTCAATTACCGCATTATCTGGTAGGACAACTATGTTGCGACAGAAGACTATCGAATATCAATACCATGTGTTTTATACTCTCCCAGGAGAGGGTTCTCACTGTAAGCAAGTATTATTAAATAACTATGGACTAAGCACCTCCAATATAGTAATTGAAAATAAACGAGTTAGTTTTTTAATTGATACAATCGATAATAAATTTCTACCAGACAAAAATAATGAAATAGAATTATTAAATTGCTCTAATTTGGAAGTCCCCAGTATTTTAATCTCATTTGGGGGCAAAACGGAAGAAATCAGCGCATCTGCCGATACTGAGGCAGCCGTTTTTAGATTTCAAAATAAAAAAGAAGCAAAAAAGAATTATTTAGTTACTATCTTTGATGGAGTAAGCGATTTACGGGAATTACGACGGAAGATTTTTTCAAGTATTGACGCGAAGCAGGCTTACGAGGCATCGCTGGCGCTTACGAGATACTATGACGAATTTTCTAAAAATCATCAGGTGAATTCTGGGACGACAAAAACCCTCATTTTTGTTTCAGGTCAGGCATCTCTTTGGGCTGGTGATACTAATGAAAATCAAAAATTTGCCGCTCCATTTGAAGATTTCGACGGCTTTTCAAAATTTTTTGATAAAAAGTATTTCAAGGAAGTTTATCATATTGATAAACAAGTATATATTTTTGAAGTGATAAATTAAGCTGTTTGCTTGAGTAGCTTTATCTCGTCAATTTCTTTTTGCATTCTTTCAGACCAACCCCAAAAGTGTATCTGTGCAAAATTCTTTGCGTTTTCACTAAGTATTTTTCTTTTTTTGTTGTCCCTCAGTAAGGTTAGGATATTTTTGTAGATTTGGTTTACGTCGTTTTCATTAACTAAAATTCCATTTTCTCCGTTTTTGATAATTGTTTTAGTATCCCCATTGTTTAACGTGACAATTGGCTTCCCTATAGACATGGCTTCTAGTAGTGGATTCCCTACATTTGAAAGTGAATATAAGGATAAGAATACATCGGCAAGAGCATAATACAAGCCAATATTATCGTGAGGTATTGCCCCCACAAAATGTATGTTATTAGCGTTTTGGGCCAATTTTTTCAACCTTTCTCTATCAGGGCCATCACCAACGATAATGAGGTGCACTGATTGATCGCTCATTTTCTTTACTATATTTATTGATCGATCAACTCGTTTCCAAAAGACTAATCGACTGATTGTAACGAGAATTTTAGATTCTTTCGAAATATGTAATCTTAACTTTTCCACCTTGATTGCCTCTTCTGTTGGTAATTTTGGTGGGGTAACCCCGTTAAGCCAGAACAATATTTTTTTTGAGCGATTGTGAAGTTTCTTTAACACTATATCGCCCTTTGTTCCGTCATTAGTCATGATTAATAAATCCGAAGTTATTTTTAAGGCGATGTAGTGATGAAATTGTAGTAGTCTACGAATTTTTTTGTGTAATAATGGATACAAAATGGTTCCCTGGAACCTCGTTACTAAAGGTAATGTGTATATTTTACTGAGAAACTTCATAACTGGTACTGCGCTTACCTCGTACGCATATAAAATAGAATGAGAATTCTCCTTTATTTTTTTTCTAATTGCATAAAAAGATCTAATTTGGAAAACAAACCACCAAAAAGGAAATATAATGAAGCGAAAAGAGTGCAGTTTATGATTTGGTGTAAAAGTTTTTTCTAGTGAGAAACAGTTTATTTTGGTTAATTTGATATTATTAAGATCAGGAATTTGCTCTTCTTTGCTAATTGTATTTGAAAAAAACTCCACTTTAAATTCCGTGTTTAGATACTTTAGAGTTTTATAAAGTGATTGTGCTCCTTTATTCGCGCCTAACGACCAGACTTTTAGCGCGGAAAGAACTAGAATTGTTCTATCTGACATCCATTTTTTTTATCAAAGCTCTTGGTTGATTATTTGTCGTGTATACTTCGAGTTTTACTGATTTTACCACAACTGCTTCTTTAAAGAAATGCGTATAGCTAGCTGCAGCTGGCTGGTTTACCAGTTTGTCAATTTCAGTCCACCCAGAATCTGTTAACCCATAAAAAGTCCAATTGGCCCCTGACTCTTTTTGAGAAAACCAAGTAATTGAATAAGAGGTGATTTTTCTTGGAATCTGAAAATTTATCGTAAACCAGTTCGGAAGCGTGTCATTGATACCAGCCAAATAATCGGTAGGTCCCAATACACCGCCATCAAAAAGAGCGTCTATGCCGTTGGGTGGAGGATTAAAGACCGAAGAATCCATTATTTGCGAGCCTGTACCAAAACGAATCAAATTTTTTTCTTCATCAAAGATGAACTTATTTTCTTGTCTAATTTTTTCAAATAATGTTAGTGCCTCAACATCGTCGCTTTTAATAATGAGAAGCTGTGAAATTTTTGTTAGCGCGGTCTCAGGGTTGCTAATATTCAGCAAAGCATCTTTGTATAAAGAATCCATAACTACATTCAAATTTTCCTGCCCAATATCAACTTTATAAATTGTGTAATTCTGATTTGAATATATCTTCTCAAAGAGCTGTGGGTAGAAATCTAGCTTTTCTGAGAGGTTATAGTAAGCTTTATATTCGCTGTATGGCTTATTAACGACCCAATAATCGACTCGAAGGGTATCTAATGAATTAATTATTTGTTCTAAATTTCTGGAATATAAATCATATTCTATTTCATCAATTCTTTCGTCACGAGGAAGTACTGGTGAAAAGTGCTGGCGTAGACTTGTAACTACGTAATTGTTCGTACGGGCGCCAATTCGGTAACTAGTCCATCCGTCTGAAAAAAATACTGATTTGTTTGGAATTTTTTCGCGGATATATTTAATTAACTGGTCTGTCACAATAGGATCGCCATTAAAATAATTTTCAGTGTTTTCTTGCTTAGCAATTTTGTTTTTTACATTAGCATAATACTTTGGGACCGCAAAGGGCGATAATAAAATAATAAATATGGCCGTTACGGATGCAATTTTTATTAAATAAGTTCTGCTGGGTCTAGTTTTAATTTTGGCAATACCTTTTAAAATAAAATCTATAATAACCGCTGCTAATAAATAAAACGGAACAATAAACCAAAGTCTATGAATATAGGTGTAGGTAAATATTTTTGAACCGAAGGTTGCAAAATAAGGGATAAGCAAAACAATAAAGGGGGTTAGAGACATAACCAAGATTAAAAATATTTTTTGTCTGTTAAAATTTGAAGATCTAAAAATAAATAAACAAATTATTATAAGCAAACCCAAAGAAAAAATAACCCACCTAAATAAATCAAAATGATCAATGGGTAAAATTATAAACAGTTTTTTACTTACCCAAAAACCATCGGTTCTGAGTATTGATATAACGTCTGAATTAACAACAAATGACGCAATACTTGCTATTTTTACAGCAAGCAGTGCGATTGATAAAAGAATCGATAGCCCAAAAACAAGGCCCATCCTTTTTATCACCAACCAGTTTTTTTGTGTTAAGTAAATCAGCAATAGGAACCCAATTATTAATGCATAAGCTAAAAATGAAAATAAATGCGTAAAGGTGATCAACGCAGCTAAAGCGCAAACCAGAAATAGATTTTGTTTGCTGCTTCTTTCTGAGTTTTGTAGTGTAAAAACAAGCAATATAGGAAGTAATATATTCCGGGCTATTTGATCTGGATATGCAAGTATTTGAAAATCAAAAAAACCAGAAAAAAACGATTGTATGCCAACAAAAGCAAATGCGCCAATCCAGGCAAATTTTTCACTTCCAAAAAGAAATTCAGTTATCGTGGCCGCACTTAGAACTACAATAACAACAAGTATTGAGTTTAAAATACTCCAGATAGCTTCTGGCGGGTAAACACTTAGCTTAAAAAGTAAGGCTACCTGGGGGTACCAAGCATTGTAGCCGTATGTAGAGGGGATCGTGTTAGTTTTAAAAAAGGCGTCGGTGGGTGAAATTGTCGAATTCTCAGCAATTTTATTTATAAAACCAAGGTGGTATAATGAGTCACCGTCAGCATTGGCTTTGATTTGATAGGAAATAACAATAGAAAAAAGTACAATTATAACCAAAGCTATAAATGTAAACTCTTTTGTTGGTTTGGGTATTTTTAACTTATTAACTCTCTTTTTTACTATAATAGTAGCTAATGTAATGACTGTTATCAGTCCAGCTGCAATAGGTAAAATTGCTATGGGAAGATGAAAAAAATATGAAATAAGAACCAACGGAAAATAGAATATAAGTGATGATGTAAATGAAATTGGTAAAAATGAAGCAAAAGTTATGTTTATTTGGTCAAAAAATAATTTCATCAGCAAATAGCCGGGTACAATAAAAACAAGGAGAAATACTATAGAGGTGAATAAAAATACAAGTCCACTATCCACTTGTTTTTAGGTAAATGTTGTTATAAATATTTAAAGCTATATTCTTCCACATATATTTTTTCTCTACCAGCCTTCTTCCTCTTACGCCCATCTCGTATCGTTTATTTGAATCTAGATATAGTGCATTGACTGCAGCTTCAAGGGTTTTGACATCTTTTGGGTCTATAAAAAGACCTGATTTTGCATCCTCTATTATATCGGTTATCCCTCCAACATTGCTCGCAATGACAGGTAATCCAGCAGCCATTGCCTCAATTAATACAACACCAAAGCCTTCGCGTAAAGAAGGTAAAATAAATATATCCGCATTTTGGTAGCATTTGCTAATTTCGTGAGGGGGGACTGGACCAATCAAATCAATATTGTTTTCAAGGTTTGATTTTTTAATAAAGTTTTTAATTTTATTTTCTAATGAGCCAGAACCAACTATCGAAAGATGTATTCCGTTGAATGTTTTTTTAATCAACCTAAAGCCATTTATCAGCCACAGGATATTCTTTTCTTCACTAAGACGACCCACATAAAGAAATTTTGCAGGATTTTTAGAAACTGGGTTTCTCGTTATATGAAAAAGTTTTTCTACTCCACCCACCCCATTTGGGTATACACATACGTTGGCATTAGGTGAAATTCTGGAAACTTCTTTTTTTAAAAAAGAGCTTACACAGATTACTTTTGAAGCCTTTAAAAGAATACCTTTCATAATTGTCCTGACCAAGATAGAGTTTTTCATAATCTCGGCATCAGTCCCATGGACAGTTAAAATGTAGGGAGTCTTTTTTAAAAAATGAAGTATCCTTGCCTGTATTGCCCCAAGAACCCAATGAGCATGGATTATGTCTTGGTTTTTTGAATACTTGATTGCATAAAGCACTGAAAAAAAGACAAAAGGGATTAATTGAATTTTTGCTGCAAAAGATTTTTTTAGGTTTGATACGATACCACCTTCTTGCATTAAAATTTCTTTATTAAAGGGGAGCCAATAGTGATATCTTCTTACCCTAATATGCCCATCAATTTCATCGCGATGAGTTTGATTCTTCTGAGGTGTGCAAACAGTAACTTGAACTTGTTGTGGAAGTTCAGAAATAAAATTTTTTATAAAAATTCCTGAAAAATCTTTTTCATTTTCTGGATACGAGGTGGTTAGTACTAAAATATTCATTATTCAATTTTAAGATGTCGGTTATAATCCATATCAAACCACATGGCAAATAGAAGAAACTGGAGACCGGTTATTGAAACAAAAATAATAGAAAGCATATTCATTGGAGCGAGTCGTCCTGTGTCAAACAGAATTACTAACAGTCTTATTATAAGTCCGATATCAATGATAAAGAGAAAAAAGGAAAGAAAGTAGAAAAAAACTAATGGATGGAAATCCCTTATTACATACTTTTCTTTCATGCGCCAAAAAAAATTTTTAAAGAGCAGGTATGATATTTTTGGGATAACCTTATGCAACCTAATCCCTGATTTACCATCTTTATAATATATTGGCTTAATTGGGATCTCTTTTATTTTTGCGTTGATGACGTTCAGTTTGACTAAAATATCATTCGGAAAACCATAGTTTTTGTAAATTGTATCTAGATTAAGGCTTTTTAGCGCGTGGAGAGAAATGGCGGTATATCCTGTTTGTGTATCAGTAAGAAACCAATAACCAGAAGAAATTTTTGTAAGCAGTGATAAAATTGAATTTCCAATAAATCGATACCTTGGCATCGCTTTCCATGCATCTTCATGTACAAGTCGATTCCCCTTAGCATAGTCAACTGATTCGTAAACCAAGGGTTCGCATAACTTTATTAACTCTTTTGGATCCATCTGCCCATCACCCGCTACCACAGCTGTTATGTCAAAATTATTTTCCTTTGAGTACTTATAACCGGATATAATTGCAGCGCCAACACCACCGTTCGTTTGGTGTCTTAGTAAGGTAATTCGGTCATCTGATTGTTGTAATTCAGTAGTTATTGTTGCCGTTGCGTCGTTACTATTGTCATCGACCACAATTATTTTATCGACAAAATGAGGTGTTGACGTAATAACTTCAGCGATCATTTTTTCTTCGTTGTAGGCGGGGATAACGAGTGATATTTTTTTATTCTCAATCATTTGGTTTCATTTTAATTACTTTTGCGGGGTTTCCTGCAATTATACTATTATTATCAAAAGATTTTGTGACTACGCTGCCTGCACCAACTATGCAGTTTTTCCCAATTTGTACTCCCGGCAACAAAATACTATTTGCACCGATCCACGTATTCTCACCGATGTGTATGGGGTCCGCGTGCACTATTTCTTTATGGTTTTCAAAACCATGATTTGAACTAATTATTTTCACGCCGGGAGCAAATAATACGTTGTCTTCCATTATTATACCATTCAGCCCTTGTATGTAGCAGTTGCCGCTACGAGCAAAGCTCCGTTCCACATTTCGCCCTATTTGTATCTTTTGCGGTGCGATAACTTGAGATGTATAGTGGACCATCCAATTTGTTTTACCATTAACTCGAAAAACTCTTTGAACCAGAAGGTTCATGAAAAATAATGCTAGATTGGATGTTTTTCTATAGTACGCTAGCATATTAATTTTTTTTAAGTAATTTGAATAAAGATAACTTCATATCCTTAAAATCAGACGACGTTAACATAAGTATATTTTTGGACGTTTGCACTTCTGTAATTCTGTAAAAAATGAAAATCGAGATCAAAGCACTAAGAGTATATGATATTGTACTAGAAAGGGCTGCTCCATTTATTCCCATTTTTGGTATTAATATAATGTTTAAAAGCACGTTAATTATTAAAGCGATAATAAGCGAATATGCACTATATTGAGGTTTGCCCCGTGAAGAAAAATTGTTAAACAAAATGTAGTTTACAGTCATTGTAATTATACCAGGAAGCAAAAAAAGCAAGGCAGTAAAAGAAGGCAGAAATTGATCTCCATAAAAAATTGGGATAAGGAAATAACTAATAGCAGCACAAAATAACGAAAGCACAAAAGCAATAAAAAGTATCTGGCGTGAAATTTTTGGTGTCGTCACATCCACCTCATTTTGCGGTTGAGCCGACCACGAGGAGTAGAGTAGTGGTCCTACGGAGCTTGGTATTAAGAATAAACTTGTAGCTATCATGACAGCGATTGAGTACAAGCCGACATCTTTAACACCAAGAAAGTAATTCACCAGCAAAACGTCTAGTTTGTAATTTAATATTAAAAAAACATTACCGAGCCAATTTCTAATTCCAAAACTGAGAGAAGATTTAATAATCGGTAAAGAAAAAGCAAATTTAAATTTATATTCCCTTCTGAGACTATAAATAACAATTAAGGAGCTCAAAACAAAAGCAAGGGATACCCCATAAATAATGCCGTTTGAATTAAGTCCGCGAAATTGGACAAAAAACAAAATCAGTAAAACTAAGAGAGTATTTTTTATAGCAATGAGAAAGCTTTGTTTTTTTATTTTTAGATCTACTATAAATCCTTGGATTAAATAGGAATCAAGAAGTGTAAATGGTATAACAACAGCGCCTAAAAGTAGTGCGGACGCAGGTAAGCCCTGTACTAAATTTGGAAATAGATTATAGAAGATATAAACAAAAGTTCCAAGCGTTATACCCCAAATTACACCAACTGAAAAAACAGTTGACAGCACATCTTCAAATTTGTAGCCTACCCTTTTTACCAAATACACCATCGAATGTCCTACGCCTAAAGCACCAAGTGTTACAGAAAATACTACAATTAATTGGAAAAGCTCATACACGCCATTGCCTTTTGGGCCCATAGTTCGGGCAATAATTAACCCTATCAGAAAAACACTGATAACCTGACTTATTTTTGCTGTAAAAATAAAAATGCTATTTTTTACAAAACTCATCAAGTATTTTAATTATTTTTTCTGCCGCATGCCCATCCCCAAAAACATCCCCATGCTGTTGTTTTATCGGATGACGTTCCAAGGCCGCTGAGATTTTTTTATAGGAAAGGCCAACAACCTGATTCCAGTTATTGTTAAGAGTTTCCACCCACTCTGTTTCATTTCTCAATGTTAAACACGGGGTACCGAGCATATAAGCTTCCTTTTGTACGCCGCCAGAGTCGGTTAATATTGCTTTCGCATTCTTCTCTAACATTAGCATATCAAAATAGCCAACAGGTTTCGTAATTTTAATATTGGGTGAAGATTCGATTAGTAAATTTATTTCTTTCGTTAGCATTTTTTTTGTCCTTGGATGAATTGGCAAAACAACTTGCAGATCTAGCTTGCTAAATACAAAAAATGCCTTTAACAAATTTTTTTGTACCGTATTTTCCGCACGATGTATCGTCGCGAGATAGTAGTCAGATTTTTTTAAAGAAAGTTTTATTAGTATGTCTGATGCCATTTCAGCCTTAAGAATATTTTCTAGTAGCAAATCAAACATAATATCTCCTACCATGTGCACACCTTTTGTTATACCTTCTTTTTTTAAATTTGTTATGGCAGCGGCTGTAGGGACAAAAAGCAAATCGGAAACACTATCAGCAACAATTCGATTTATTTCTTCCGGCATTAGTTTGTTGAAGCTTCTTAGCCCTGCTTCTACATGTGCTAGAGGGATATGAAGCTTTGAGGCAGCCAACGCGCCGGCCAATGTAGAATTTGTGTCTCCATAAACAAGCACCACATCAGGTTTTTCTTCAAGGAGGACTTCTTCAATCTTGATCAGCATTTCCCCAGTTTGTTTGCTGTGAGTCATGGAACCGATATTCAAATTACGATCCGGCGTAAAAAGCTTAAGTTCTTTAAAAAAGATATCAGATAAATCAAAATCATAATGCTGGCCCGTATGGACGAGAGTTTCTTTGAAATACATCCTAAGCTGTCTAGAGATTGCAGCCGCCTTAATAAATTGTGGTCGGGCACCCACAACCGAAACAATATGTTTCATATGCGGTTAAGATCGTTAAATTTTATAAGCACCCCTTCAATTTGATCTATTTTAATTTCAGGATAGATTGGTAGAGATAAAACCTCTGAAGCAAGGTCTTCTGAATTCTTTAAGTCGAATGCTGTGTTGCAGTATGGCAAAAACGCTTTTTGTTTATGAAGGGGGAGTGGATAATAAATCATTGTTGGCATATCAACTTCTGCGAGTTTTTGTTTTAAAAGATCCCTCGTATTTGTTTTAATAGTGTATTGATGGTAGACATGCTTGACTTCTGATGACACAAATGGGGTTTCTATTCCAGCAATAGTTGCAAATAATTTATTATATTCTGCAGCTAAGTCACTTCTTTTTCTATTCCATTCGTCAAGATGGGGCAGTTTTGCGAGTAAAATTGCTGCTTGGATTGTATCTAAGCGTGAGCTCGCGCCTATAAAATCGGTATAATATTTTTTGCTCTGACCATGCGCTCTCCACATGCGGACCCAGTCAGCTATCTCCTTTTTGTTTGTCAGTAACATACCACCATCACCGTACGCTCCTAAATTTTTTGTAGGAAAAAAGGAAAGACAACCAATATCTCCCATTGAACATGTTTTTTTACCTTTATATTCAGCTCCAATCGCTTGCGCCGCATCCTCAATAACTTTGATATTGTGCTTTTTTGCTAGAGAAAGAATGGGATCCATATCAGCTGGCTGACCGTACAAATGTACCGGAATAACCGCTTTTGTTTTGTCTGTGATAACACTTTCAAAACTTTTTGGATCAATATTAAACGTCCGGTCATTTACGTCACAGAAAACCGGAGTCGCGCCAACGATTGCGACTGCTTCGGCTGTTGCAATATACGTAAAAGAGGGCACGATGACCTCATCTCCTTTACCTATGCCAAGTGCGAATAAAGATGCTGTTAACGCGTCACTCCCCGAATTAAGTCCAACGGCGTATTTGACTTTGCAGTATGAAGCAATCTTTTCTTCAAGCTCATCTACTTCTTCACCAAGAATGTAAGAAGAACGCGAAATGACCCGGTTGATAGCCTCATCCACTTCGTTTTTTATGGATTTGTATTGAAGTTCTAAATCAAGAAATTTCATATTTCTTTGATGCTATCTTCTCCGGTTTGCTGGTATTTTTTGCCGCACGACTTGCACGCTGAAAGGCCGTTTTCATGAAATGTTAATTTATCGCCGTGGTCAGAAACCCATCCATGTACTTTTGCGGGGTTGCCATACGCAAGTGCATGATCAGGTATATCTTTTGTTACAACAGACCCTGCTCCTATAAGTGCATATCGACCTATGGTGTGGCCGCACACTACTGTGACATTTGCCCCTATGCTCGCTCCTGTTTTTACAACAGTTTTTAAGTAGTTTCCATTTTTTGGGAATTGTGATCTTGGGCTTTGATCATTCGTGAAGACCATTGATGGTCCGCAAAATACAAAATCTTCCAAAACTACACCATCATATACAGAGACGTTATTTTGAATTTTCACGTTATCCCCAATAACGGCTTTTCCGCCAACAAAAACATTTTGTCCAAGCGAACAAGACTTGCCGATTTTCGCTCCGGTTGAAATATGGCAAAAATGCCAGATTTTGGAACCGTCGCCTATAGTGACTTTCTCGTCTATTATTGCGCTTTTGTGGGAAAAAAAATTGTTAGGCATCTTTTTTCACAAAAGGATGAATTCGTGCTGTCGAGCCAGTTGGTGTCATGGTTCGAATATCATGAACGAGTTCAATGGCTGGTTTAGAGTCTTCTAGTGTGAAGCCATTACCCGCTAGTGTGCGTTCATATACTTTTGTGTGAAGATCGGTAAACCCGCCTGAGAATTCTATTTCTTCACCATCGAGAGTAATCGAACGGTAAGTTCTTTGTCCTTTTGATTTAACATCCTCTGGAAGACTTTTTTCATTTACTGATAAAAACCATTGGACGTCTGCATTTTCAAGTTCAATATAACCTGACATAGTTTCAAAATTAGAAACATAAACCTCGTTCGTTTTTACTTTACCAAACATCCAAATAAGCATATCAAAGAAGTGAACCCCGATGTTTGTAGCTAGCCCACCAGATTTTTCTTGGACACCCTTCCAGGATTGCAAGTACCAGGCACCGCGCGAGGTAACATAGGTCATTACTATCTGATGTTTTTTCGTTTTTTCGTTTTCTATTTTTTCTTTCAGCGCTACTAGTTTTTCATGTACACGAAGCTGCAAGATTGTAAAAACTTTATTTTGAGTTTCTTTTTCTATTTCTTGCAGTGCATCTACGTTCCAAGGATTTAAAACAAGTGGTTTTTCGCAAATAGCATTTGCTCCCATCCGAAGAGCAAATCTTATGTGTGAGTCATGAAGGTAATTTGGTGTACAGATGGTGACATAATTAATCTCTTTGCCATTATCTTCACGTCGTAACTTATCAGCATGACGTTCAAATCGTTCAAATTCGGTAAAAAACTTTGCTTCCGGAAAGTAACTATCCAAAATGCCAACCGAGTCATGCGGATCTAATGCTGCGACTAAATTATTGCCAGTATCTTTAATTGCCTTAAGGTGACGAGGAGCTATATAACCCGCAACACCGGTTAATGCAAAATTTTGTGGTTTAGGTGCCATATATTGCCGATTTAGGGGATGTAAACTATTTTGAGTATAAAGATATAATATTCCATTTTGTTCCTGATTTCAAGGGGGTTGGGGAATATGCGAAGGGGTGTTATAGTGAGGTACATAAGATTTGCAATAACAAAAACAATGCCAAAAATATTACTTACTGGTGCTTCTGGCCAGATTGGTTCAGATTTAGCTCCTCTCTTAGCTGATAAGGTGGGTAAAGATTCCTTGGTATTGGCTTTTCACAAAGAAAGAAAGGTATTTGATAATAGCTGGAATTCAGTCATCGTAGATACATCTGACAAGAAGACGCTGGGAAAAATCATCAAAGATCATAATATTACGCAAATTTATCACCTTGCAGGAATTCTTTCGGCTCGTGGCGAGAAAGACCCGCATGCCGCGTGGGAAACGAATATTGTAGGTCTAAAGAACGTACTAGATTTTTCGGTATACTATAAAATTGAAAAAGTATTTTGGCCGAGTTCGATTGCTGCATTTGGAATGAGCACTCCTCGTGATAATACCCCACAAGAAACAATCATTGAACCGAATACAATGTACGGTGTTACAAAAAGAGCGGGGGAGTTGCTGTGTAACTACTATGTAAAGAAATATGGTCTTGATGTGCGTAGCTTGCGGTATCCAGGGTTAATCAGCTATAAAACTCCACCCGGAGGCGGAACCACCGATTACGCTGTTGATATGTTTTATAAAGCAATCAAGGGCGAACAATATACGTGTTTTGTTCGGGAAGATACAAAACTTCCAATGATGTATATGGATGATGCAATTAAAGGGACCATCATGTTAATGGACGCTCAAAAAGATGCAATCCGTATTCGTTCAAGCTACAATTTTAGCGCCATCAGTTTTACAGCGAAAGAACTTGAAGAAGAAATAAAAAAATATTACCCAGAATTTTCCTGCGTGTACGATCCAGATTCAAGACAAGCAATTGCTGATAGCTGGCCAAGAAGTGTTGATGATTCGTGTGCTCGCAAAGACTGGGGATGGCATGAAGACGTCAACCTCGAAAAAATGGTTGGAGTAATGATTAGGGAACTTAAGAAAAAGCTTTTACCTTCCTCTTAAATCGCTCCGGTTTTCTTTCCAACCTTTTCAAAAGCCGCGATAGCGTGGTCGAGGTGTTCTTTGGTATGTGCTGCAGAAATTTGAACGCGTATTCTTGCTTTTCCTTCTGGGACTACAGGATAAAAGAAACCAATGACGTAAATCCCTTCTTCAAGCAACCCAGACGCCATATCTTGGGCGATTTTTGCGTCGTACAGCATCACCGGCACGATAGGATGAGTTCCATCTCGAACATCCAAACCGATTTTTGTAATTTTATCTCTGAAGTACGCTGTGTTGTCGCGTAGTTTCTCCCGCTGTTCAGATTGCGACTCGAGCATGTCAATAATAGCAATCGCAGTACCTACCACCACTGGAGCTAGGGAGTTTGAGAAAAGGTATGGTCGCGATCGCTGGCGAAGGTAATCGACTATTTCTTTCCTTCCTGAAGTGAATCCACCCATAGCGCCACCGAGCGCTTTGCCGAGTGTGCTTGTGATTATATCGATGCGCCCAAGTACGTTGTTGTGTTCGTGGGTTCCTTTGCCTTTTTCGCCAATAAAACCGGTCGCATGAGAATCATCAACCATAACAAGTGCCTTGTACTTGTCTGTAAGATCACAAATGGATTTTAAATCGGCGATATCTCCATCCATGCTAAAGACGCCATCCGTAACTACAAGACGCCTTCTAAAGTCTTTAGAGGCTTTAAGCTGTTCTTCAAGATCTGCCATATCCATGTGTTTGAAGATTTTTCTTTCTGCTTTCGAAAGGCGAATGCCGTCAATAATACTTGCGTGGTTTAGTTCGTCTGAGATTATAACATCTTCTTTCGTTAGCAGAGATTCGAAGATTCCAGCGTTTGCGTCAAAGCATGAGGAGTAGAGGATTGTGTCTTCGGTTTCTAGAAACCCAGTTATTTTTTCCTCGAGCTGTTTATGGATTTCTTGAGTTCCACAAATAAAACGGACCGAAGACAATCCATATCCCCAGTCATCAAGTGTCCGCTTCGCTGCCGCAATAACACGAGGGTGGTTTGCAAGTCCGAGGTAGTTATTCACGCAAAAATTTATAACTGTTTTCCCGCCGACGGTGATTTCTGCTCCCTGGGGTCCTTCTAAAATCCGTTCGTTTTTATAAAGGTTTTTAGCCTTTATTTCTGATAGTTCCTTAGATAAATTGCTTTTAAATTCAAACATAAGTATTTCTTTACTGTGTTAATTATCAATTTTATGCTAATAATCATTTGTAGTATACTATAGATTATATGTTGAGGCTAAATTTCTTCAATAATTTAAACTTTTCGAAGCCAAAAATTTTAGAACAGATTTTTGGTTACTCAGTCTTTTTTTATGTTTCTGCATTAATTGTAGAGAGGTTGTTCCCTGGATTTTTGGGATTTAGCTTTGATGTCCCCATGTTATTTTTTTTACCATTTTCTTTGTTGAGTTTATTAATTATTACCAACCTTATATTGGAACACACAAATTTTTATATATATAAAGGAGCCAAAAATTTAGAAAAAATAAGTTTTCTTTTTTCACTACTCTTATCCGTAGTATTTGTTTCGTTTTTTTTAAATTCAGATTACTTTTTTACTTTTTCACATTTTGTATTAGTTGTTTTCGTTTTCTTGTGGGTATGGTTTGTTTTTTTATATAATAATGGCCGGTTAAGTAAAAAATATCTAAATATTTCTAGTTGCTTACTATTATTAGCGATTCTTTTGGTTGCTGCTTGGAACTTTCTAACACCAAAGGGTAATCTGGAACTAAACATAAGTCCCTCCTCTGGTGGTCATGTAATATCTTACTATTCTGGTGAAGATACGATAGTAGGAGAGAATGCAAGTGGTAAGTACAGGATCATAACCGCCCCTGAAGCGATTTTATTATTGCAGGTGCCCAGAGCCTTTAAGAAGGCTGATATCGAAGTTACATATAACACATCTGTTAAATCAAATATTTATCTGTCTACAAAAAATATTTATGGTACGTATTCTCAACACTTAATTAATTCGTACAATAAAACACTTGAAAACCTTCCAGTTTACTGGCATCGAATAGAAAGTGACAATAAATTGATATTGTTCGAGAAAGATATTGAGTTTTATTCAGCCTATCGATCTTCTTTAATAAGTCTAGATGAGTATTTAGACACAAGAGAAGATATTACTAGCCAAAATAAACACAACATTATTTCGCAGTATAGCATTGCTGTTAAGAGTTCTTATGGTTATCAACAACTCGCCGATCAGCTTACTGAACAGTACAATCTGAATATAGAAGATATTACACATTATAAATCTTTTCAAGAAATTTCAAATTTTAAGCCCAGTTATAATTCCCTAAGTGAGTTTACGAAAGAATCGTCTACAAACATCCTCAATACTTTTATATATCAAGCAAGTTTAGATAATCAATTTAAAATTGAAGACAGTACAAATCTGCAAAACACTTACGATTTAAATACTCGCGGTCAAACAAGTTTATTATTGTATAAATATGACGATGCGCCCTTAGACCTGCATCTTTGGTATGCCGATTATAATAAGCACAACAACTTGGACAGTATAGAGCTATTATTGAGTCAGGGTACGAGGACATTGAGTGTTGATACTTTGGAAGATGATGACAATCAAAGTGATGATGGTCGTATTACACAATATTCTGACGTGAAATTCTTTAAAAAAGGTTTATCCGCTGGTTTGTACAGATTGAGAGTTAAAACAACTGATGATATTTTCTTCAAAAAGATTTTGTCAAATACAGCACTTACATACGAAGGTGCATATTACTCAGCTGAATCTAGTCTTTATAAAGACATTGAGGAGTCGAGTGGTAAAAAAATCGTTTTATACACAAATTCAACAAATATAGATTTCAGCACCTCTCACGAACAAAGCCTTCAAACGATAAAAGTAAACGAAAAACCAGTTAGAGTTGATAATATCCAGAATTATTATAAAGTCTCTGATCTACCTGGTGTGACAAAAATTGAATTTAGTGGTGATCTACGAATCAGAGGGGATGGTGTATTTACATTTTCCGAATTATCACCATTCTTGAAATATAAAAACACAACCTCAAGAAGCTTAGATGATGATTCCGTTTTAGGAACTTATAAATACATTTATGGTCAATATTTACAACCCTTTAATCAAAAAGATGGGTGGGAAATATCGCGTTTAAGTATTGAAGTGCCGGATATTGCATTTAATAAAAATACAGTTGATATGAGGTTAACATTCGATCGCAATTTTGAAGATGGAAATATTATAAAGATTAAAAATATAAAAGTTCAGCTAAGTAAAGATCCACTAACGATTGGTAAGCTTGTTGGAAAGATTAAATCATTATTTAAATAGGAGAATACACGCACCCTTTTTTTTAATATTTTCTCTTCTGGTTTATGGGTGCGCTTTTTTCTTTTTTTTGAGTCAGGCAATTCCAAATATCAACTTTGCCGCATCCCCTGATGGGCAAGTTTCAAACCTTTTTACTGAACAGATAAGTGACAATCACTCTTTTGTTGTAAGTCTCCCTAGTGATATACCAAGTGGTTTAGCACAATATTTAGTCCCTCGATCAACTCGCTTTCAAAGCGACTTACATGCATTTAGCATGTCTTCGTTTTATGGCTTACCTGTCTTTTACTCATTTGCTCATATACTTTTTTCATATTATTTGATTTTTACTTTTACCTTATTATCAATATTAGTACTTCTTTATTTTATTATTCATAAACTTTCGCATTCAAAAAGAAATGCCTTTTATTTAACATTATTTTTCGCCCTACAGCCAGTACTGATTTATTATGCCTTAAGAGGTTTTATGCATAACCTCTTGTTTTTGTTTTTTATGTTGCTTACTTACGCAATGATTATCTTATTTAAAAAAACATCCCATAGTTATTATATATATTTAACCGGGATAGTGCTTGGTTTTGCGGGAGGCGTCCGAATGAACGAATTGGTGTGGTTATTTCCTCTGGTGTTGATCATTTTATTTGCATCACATAGTCTGCAAATTAAAAATTTATTTCGCTTTTTAGCCGGATTTACCGCTGCCGCGCTGCCGTTTATTTTTATCTCCAAGAGTATTTCATCTTCTTTTGTCCAGTATATTGAATTCAACGAACAAACCCTCTCTAGTCATTCCTTTTTTCAAACAATAAAGAGT
>CAZGDO010000019.1:0-19270 GCA_964524365.1 uncultured Gammaproteobacteria bacterium
CAATTGGCAGAGCAGGGGCCTCTTAAGCCCAAGGTTGCAGGTTCGATTCCTGCTGCGCGCAAAAAACCAGATGATTATTTTTCCGTTCTTCCTGTTGGGTGAATATGATTTATAATCCAGGCAATCGCGTACAATACCCCAAACACAACAATCGTACCAATAAACCCGGCAATCATCTGTGCAAGCGTTGTATTTGATAACCCTGGAACCGCATAGTTTGGCAACACCCCTTCAAAAAATTGTATGGCGCTTCCAAAAAATCCCTGATTCATTGCCACCCGCTCAAGACCATCCGGCGAACCTGAAACAAAAAGCGAAATAATCCCTCCACAAAAAAGGGCGATAAAAAAAGCAAACCACCAGGGCGATATCTTACGCGTCATCTTTTTTTAATACAAAAAGTTGTTGTTTTCGTTTTCGCAAAAATGCGATTGCCGCGACGGTAAGCCCGGCTTCCCCAATACCGATAAGTACGTGGACAGAAATCATGTGTTTCAGTACTTCAGCAAATGAGCTTGTGCCTGATAAAGCAAGTTCAACCGACGCAGCGACCGATGCCAAAACGACCGTAAGCCAGGCTACTACTGCGACTCGGACATAAAAGGATTTAATGAATTGAAAGCCATGAAAAACATACCATCCACCAAGCGCTGCAACGACCCCCATATTAAAAACATTGGCGCCGTATGCGACAATGCCGCCATCGCCAAATAACACTGCCTGCACAGCAAGGATAACTCCAATCACAAACAAGCCTTCCCATGGACCAAGCACAAGCACTGCGAACAATCCACCCAAGAAATGACCTGACGTTCCTTGTGCGATGGGGAAATTAAGCATCTGAAACGCAAAGATAAGCGAGCCTAAGGTTGCCATACGCAACATGCGTTCACGACTTTCTTTTGTAAACTCACTCGACGTTTCTACGCCGGCATCAGTTGGCGGAAATGTTGCAAGCCCTTTTGCTTTCATGCGACGCTTTAACGATTGGCGAACGCGGAAAAATGCGTGGCCTAAAAATCCCAATGCTCCGGCAAGCATTGGACCAGACACGTTCCCATTTAAAAATCCGTCTGGAATATGCATACAGGAAAATTACTATTCAACTTGCGTGTAGTATAGCATCGTATCAATTAAATCTCAAAATTGACTTCCCACATGAGGTGCCGTAAGATATGTACCTACAAACAAAAAAACACTGTAACTTGAAAGGATAAACACTCTATGAAAGGCGTTAAAATTGCTGGTATTGGCATTGAACTCCCTGCTCGTTCTTACTCAAACGATGACGTGGCTCAAATGCTTATTGAACAGCGCGATCTAGTAATTGCGCAATTGAAAACAAACGGGGAAGATGAGCTCACGCCCGAACAACTGGAGCAGTACGAAACAAGTAATGAATGGATCGGCCCTCGGGTCGGAGTCTTCAAGCGTCCGTTTGCCGAAACGCACGAAACAACAAGTGGCTATGCGGCGGCCGCAAGTCACAACGCATGGGATGATGCGTATGGCGATGGCTTCGAAGAACCAGGCTTTTCTCTACTCTGTACAGTCAGCCCTGATCACTTCACAACTCCGGCAACAAATGTAGTTACCGCGAGAAAAATGAGATTGGGGTATGAACGATTTACTCATGGAAAAGAGACGCGTCGTCTTCGAAACTTTATTTCTGCCGACATAACCCAAGCATGTTCGAGTTTTGGGGAGGGCATGATTTTCGGAAACGCTCTCATTCGTTCAGGAATGACTGATCGAGGGCTTGTTGTTGGCGCAGATATCATGAGCCGCACCGTGAGCAAAAATCGTCGTTCGCCGTTTATCATTTTGGGTGATGGTGCTGGTGCCGTAGTCCTTGAATCCTGCACAGTCGAACAGTCGTGGTTTCAGCCAAGCCGTTTCTTCGCCGGTGTGAATGGCGGGAAAGATGGTGAATACGAGCGCGCGATTATCAATCTCGCCGGTGGCTCCGAAAAGCCACTAACCCTTGAGGATCTTGATCCGCGGGTTGATGCGCACCTGATGCTTATGGACGGGAACTTTGTCTACAGGACAATCGTCCCGTTCGTCGGCAACCGGGTAATCCCCAATGCTCTCGAATACGCACAGTTGTCGCTACATGACATCGATGTGCTGATCTTGCACCAAGCAAACCAGCGCATGACTGAAGCGGTTGTCGATCGGCTACATAAGCAATTTCTGGATTGTGTAATCTGGATAGCAAACCAAAACAACGTCAAGGAAATTCTTGAGCGTATTCCAAACGAATCGGCGGAAAAACACCACATCATCTGCTATTGTACGATCGACCATACTGGGAATCTCACGTCAGCGAGTATCCCTGTCTCACTGCACGAAGCTCGTGAGTATGGCGTAATCATACCCGGCAAACGCGTCCAAGCCGTTGTATTTGGCGGCGGATACAGCTGGGTATCTATCATCATCGATTGGGGCGGTGCTCACCTCTGCAGAGCCACAGCGTGATCTTTCTATTGAAAACAAAAAACCGCCACCAAGGGATATTCCTTGGTGGCGGTCTTCTTATGTTCTATTATTATTCATCAAGTACTTCGGGGTTCATCATGTAAAGTTGCGCGATATCACGCTCGACTTCACCTGCATCAAATAAACGTTTCAAATCCTGATCCATTGTCATCATGCCCTCATGCGCGCTAGTTTGAATGACTGTTTTGATTTGCGCGACTTTATTTTCACGGACGAGGTTTGAAATAGCTGGGGTATTAATCATAATTTCACGTGAAGCGATACGTCCGCCGGATTTTCTCGGTAAAAGCTGCTGCGATATAACACCCTTCAAAAACAATGATAACTGAAGACGAACTTGATTTTGCTGATACGGTGGAAACACATCAATAATACGATCAACTGTTTGTGCGGCATTATAAGTATGAAGCGTTGCAAGAACTAAATGGCCAGTTTCTGCTAACGTAATCGTGGCTGCAATTGTTTCAAGGTCGCGCATTTCTCCGACAAGAATAACATTCGGGTCTTGGCGTAACACATGTTTCAATGCCTGAGTAAAAGAAAGCATATCTGTACCGAGTTGACGCTGCTTGATAATACTTTTTATAGGAGTATAGATAAACTCAACTGGGTCCTCTAACGTGATGATATGTTCTGCTCGTTCTTGGTTAACCAATTCAATCATAGCTGCAAGTGATGTTGACTTTCCTGATCCAGTCGGACCAGTCAAGAGAATCAATCCTTGTTTGAGTCGCATGAGATCATAGACAACATCTGGCATTGATAATTCATCAAGCGTAGGAATGTGAGGGGAAATAATACGAGCGACCATACCCGGATTCCCACGCTCCCAGTGGCAGTTCACACGAAATCGATTACCTCCGTCAATCGCGTATGAAGAATCCATTTCACGTTCGGACTCGTATAACTGCTTTTGTTTATCGTTTAATATGTTGCTGATATGATCCAAGACATGTTTTGCATCCATGACTGGCTCATCTGCTATTTCTTGAAGCACCCCATCAATACGTAATATTGGTGGTTTGCCGACTACTAAATGAAGGTCAGACGCTCCTTTTTCAACTGCTGTTTTAAAAAGTTGATCTGTCGTCATCGTGGTTGTTGGTTATCAAAAACAAAAAAAACCATCGTTTTAGTGTATCCCTGTATGGGAATGATGGTCGAAAACTTGCATAAATCGATTGGGCAAAAATTTCGCGTACCGCTACATCGGGCAAAAAAGCCTCTTGCTGTTCTAATGTAACCATATTTTTTATTTTTATTTTACAAGTTTATTGTAGCATTTTTTTTGCCATGTGTCAAACAATGCGTTTACAAAAAGGCCTAAAATTGATATGGTAAACCCATCAAAGAACTTTATGATAGTAATCATTTTCCTGGTTTTCATTGCCATTAGTATCTTGCTCATTATCGCCGCAAACATGGATTCAAATAAAAAAAATATACCCACAGACTCAAAAAATAAAGAAGAAGAGCGGAGGGGACAATTTATCTCGATTATTTCGCACCAACTGCGGACGCCCCTTTCAATCGTTCGGGGATATCTTGAGGCGCTTGAAGATGGGGATATGGGGAAATTAACCGAAGGGCAAAAAGAATATGTATCTGAAGCGAGTCAAATTAACGGCGATATGATTGAGTTGGTTAATCGATATCTTGAGATCCTCTCAACTGACAGCAAAACAATCAACGTCCGTCCTGAAACATTTTCTATATCAGAATTTTTAAAAGAAATTGCCAAACACTTTTCATCGTACGCAAAAGCGACGAATGTTGAAATTGAATTAGACCTCCCTAAAAAAGACATTGAAGCGACAACAGACCAACAGCTCCTACGAAACGCTTTGAATAATATTATCCAGAACTCCATGAAATACACGATTGGGTCTGGCACAATCACACTCCGCTTAGCACAGGCAGAAAAAGATGTTCGGATTACAGTTTCCGACACTGGTATCGGCATTCCTAAAGACCAACATAAGCACGTATTTACGAAATTTTTTAGGGGCAAAAACATTATCCACCGTAGTATTGCCGGAAGCGGGTTAGGTTTGTATGTTGCTCGCGAATACATCACTGCGCTTCATGGGAATATCACATTTACTTCCGAAGAAGGAAAAGGCACAGACGTTACTATAACATTGCCTCTACAATAGATATGAAAAAAAGAATTTTACTTGTTGAAGATGACAGGTATTTAGTGAAAATATATTCTAATAAGCTCATGCAAAGCGGATTTGATGTTGATATTGCGATTAGTATCGATGAGGCAGTCAGAAAATTTACCCACAAAACGCCTCATCTTATTTTTCTTGATTTAATTTTGCCAGGCCGGGATGGTTTCGATTTTCTTAAAGATCTTAAAAAAATACAAAAAGGGAAAAAGAAAGTGCCTGTGGTTATTCTCTCAAATCTTGGACAAGATATCGATAAAAAGCGAGCTGAGGAGCTTGGTGTTACCGATTATCTCATTAAAGCAAATGTCTCACTTCATGACATTGTCCATAAAGCAGAAGAATTAAGCATATGAAAAAAATAGATCTGCTCAATCTATTGCTTCGCGCCGAACTTATAACAAAAGAGCAGGTGGAGGTTGTAATAAAATATGCATCAACGAAAAAAGTTGAAATCTATGACGCAATACGCGCGACGCAAAGTATCCCAGATGATGTGCTCGGCCAACTTATTGCCGATGCACACCGAGTTCCATTTATTAATCTGAAAAAAAGAACTATTACAGATGAAACATTGCGCGTCATACCAGAAGTCGTCGCACGGAGTCACATGATTGTTCCTTTTCGACAAGATGATCAGTTTATTTCAATTGCCCTCACAGATCCGTCACGAGCTGATCTGATCGCCGCAATAGAAAAAATTACAGGTAAAGAAGCCTCTGTGTTTTTTGCGACACGCGAAAATATCAGAGATACGTTGGGACTTTATCGTACAAAGTTGCAGGCTGATTTAAACGAGGAACTCGCGCATGCAAAAAGTGACAGTGAGCGTATAGTCCATCTTCTTGAAACGATTATTCAATATGCGTATGCGAATCGCGCATCCGACATCCACATTGAACCACAGGAGGCGGATGTCATGTTGCGGTTTCGAATCGATGGCGAACTACATGACGTCGCCAATTTTTCAAATGACCTACTCGATGAAATTACATCTCGCGTGAAAGTGCTTGCGCGATTACGAACCGACGAACACCGCGGTGCTCAAGACGGAAAATTTCAATACAAATTTGAAGACCAGTCCGCAGACATCCGCGTATCTGTTGTCCCTATCACTGCTGGTGAAAAAATCGTCATGCGTATTCTTTCGGCACAATCACGAAACTTTAGTCTTGAAGAATTAGGTTTTACTGAAAAACATCTTAACGTTATCACTGATAATATCAAACGCCCTTACGGCATGATGTTAGCAACTGGACCCACAGGAGCTGGGAAAACATCAACTCTGTACTCAATGGTAAAGCGCCTCAATACCCGCAATGTCAATATTTCAACTATAGAGGATCCTGTTGAATACGACATTGATGGGGTAAACCAGATACAAGTCAACCCGAAAACAAATCTGACCTTTGCGCAAGGTTTAAAAGCAATACTGCGACAAGATCCAGACATCGTCATGGTAGGTGAAATACGAGACAAAGAAACCGCGAGCATTGCTATAAATGCGGCTATGACCGGACATCTCGTACTTTCAACATTACACACAAATGATGCTGCGACCACGCTGCCACGTCTACTCGATATGGGTATTGAGCCGTTCCAAATTGCCTCCACCATCAATGTCATTATTGCGCAACGGTTGGTGCGAAAACTCCATACCTCATATATGGAAAGCTATCTCCCGTCTCAAAAAGAAGCACAACTAGTACTCTCAAGTCTCACACCGCAAGAACAAAAAGAGCTTGGCACGACTCCATCTCGCTTACGTTTGTTCAAGCCAAAAAAATTTCTACCCGCGCATGAAAGCGGTTACGAAGGTCGTATAGGAATTTTTGAAATTCTCGTTGTGAATGAAGAAATAAAATCACTCATCATGGAACGGGCGAACGCGGACGATATCCGAACTGCCGCCCGAAAAGCCGGCATGCACTCCATGTACTTTGATGGGCTCACAAAAGCATTGGCAGGTAAAACATCAATAGATGAAGTTCTTAAAGCCACATACTCATGATAGGAATCGGGGATCCAAAATTTTCATTACTTGACCGCGCGTTTATTGCACGAAATTTAAGCTTGCTTATCAAATCAGGTACCGGTATAGCAGAGGCAATTGGATTTCTTTCAAATCAGCCAGCGGATCTTAAGATTCGAAATGTGCTTGCAAAAGTCCATACCGATGTCCAGTCTGGTATTGGTTTAAGTATTGCTATGGAAAAACACAGTGGATCTTTTGGCACGTTATTTATTCGTTTTGTTAGAATCGGAGAAGAAAGCGGGACGCTTGAAGAAACGCTCAACTACCTAGCGGCGCAATACGAACGTGACAGCGACATTTCAAAAAAAATCCGAGGGGTACTAGTGTATCCAGCGATTTTAGTAAGCGTTATCATTGCCTATGCCGCGCTCTTCTCGTTTTTTATTTTCCCAAAACTTCAAGACTTGTTTGCTGATTTTAACACGCCATTGCCCGCCATCACGAAAGTGCTACTAGGTACAATGATCTGGCTTCGTCAATGGGGATTTATTGTACTGCTGATCCTTGCTATTTTGATTATAGCATCTCGTGCTTTAAAAAATGTTCGAAGCATTGCGCGCATTCGAGAATTTTTTCTATTTAACATACCAGGGGTAGCAAGGGCCTATAAAGAATTCATGTTCGCTCGCCTGTTCCATATTCTTGCTTTTATGATTAAAAGCGGTATCCCTATCGCTGAAGCATTAAATGCGACAGCGGAAGCGATGGCCACAACATACATGAAAAAAATTCTTGAAGACGTGCGTGAAGATGTCGTCTCGGGGATGTCTCTATCTGACAGTCTAAATAAATTTCCAGTATTTCCACGCATCGCTCTTAAGTTACTTGAAACCGCGGAAAATTCCGGATCACTCGAGCAGACGCTCGCGTACCTTGGAACTTACTACGAAAAAAATATTGATTACACATCAAAAAATGTTTCAGCATTACTCGAGCCGATTCTTCTTATTGTGGTCGGAATTGCGGTCGCACTCCTTGCTATCGCAATTATCCTCCCAATCTATCAATTCACCGGCTCCATCAGCATTCTGTAAACCTGCGTTCACTCTTATTGAGGCACTTGTTTCAATCGGAATATTTGTATTGCTCGCATCAGGGGGGACAATCATGTACGTTTCGTGGTCTCAAACGGCGCATCACGGCACTGCGGTAACAGCGGTCGTTGATTTAATTCAAAAAGCAGAACGGAATGCCCTTGCATCAGTCGAAGGTACGGATTGGATCCTTGAACAAACATCAGCGAATTCAGTGACGCTTCGAAACTCTTCATCAACAATCTCGGAAACTATTATGCTACCAAATGACGCGACCATGGATTGGAATTCAAAAACATCTTACATATTTTCGACCCCGCGTGGCTTAACTGATGAGACCGGCAGCATCACCATACAGACAGCCGAAAAGGCGACTGATATTGTTATACGCTCCAATGGTACGCTAGACGTTTCCTCAACCGCATTATGACACAACATCCTCGCGGCCAATATTTAATTGAAGCTACACTCGCATTAGGACTTTTTATGCTCTTTGTGGGTGTATTGTCCCTGCTTGCCATCGACACCTCATCAACAGCACGTTTTCAAGAACAACAGCTGCACGGAATGATTGGCTTACAAAACGCGACTGAAGCTATTCATAGTATCGCAAAAAATGACTGGGACAATTTAACGGTCGGCACACACGGGCTGACGCTCCAATCATCACAATGGACACTACAGCCGGTAATAACGAACGAAAACGATATTTCCAAACAAATAACAGTTTCATATGCGCGCAGAAACCCACAAGGACAAATTGATCCGCTCGGCACAGAAGACCAACATACAAAACAAGTAGATATAGAAGTACGGCGCGTTTCAACAAACAAACTTCTCTTTACGCAGACCCTGCTCTTTACGCAGGCAATGCGGCAATTACAAAACTGGAACGAAACAACAACCGCTGATTTTGCTGACGGTACGTTTACATCTACAATTGGTACGACGCTTACTGACGGAGAAATCACACTTGCGTCAGGCGGACAAGCAACAATGGGCTTCGCTTTCCTTCTTTCATTATTTAATAATACACCGAGAATCGCTGACAATAATGATCGTATTGCATTCCGGTTCACCTCACCGTTCAGCAACCCTCTCACGGAAATCCGTGCGTATGTCGCAAGCAAAACGGGCAATTCATCTGTCTTTCGATTTGGCATCCAAGCAGATAATGCGGGGGTCCCGTCAGGAATTTTTTTAACTTCAGGAACCTTCATCGCCTCATCAACAGGATGGCAAACGGCGACGCTTTCAACTAGCTACACTCCCACAGCCGGAACCACATATTATGTGGTTGGGGAACGAGTTTCGGGTGGTGGTCGAATCACGCTCAGAACAACAGATCCACGCCAAAACATTATGCCTTCTTCGGGTCACATAGACACACAACAACAAACACTCCAAACAACAAACGGGACTACGTGGACAACACAAAATTTACAACCTGTTATGCTTTTGCAAGACGCTATAGGAACTACCGCTGGCAACACCTATACCACATCAACAAATCAGGCTATATGGGGGACACAAGAAATCGGAGAGGTGCTACGTTTTGCGCAAGCAACGACAATTACTGGCGCAACATTCGCTGTCTCACGGACAAACACACCGGCAGGAAACCTTGAACTGACTATACGGGATCTGACAAACAACTCCGTGCTTGCTACGAAAACAATCGCTACACCAGGACAAGTGACTACATCAACACAATGGTATGCGGTAACTCTCGATGCACCAATAACCTTCCCAGTGTCGCACAATATCCGACTAGAAATCGCGTCCCCAAACTCTAACCAATCAAATCGCCGATATAACATCCCATTTTATCAATCAATCGGGTCATCTCCATACCAAGAAACAACGTTCGGGGGCACGAACGCATACGCTGATCTAAAAACAACCACATTGTGGTCTGCCGATCCAACCGCGGACATGCCTTTTCAATTACAAACCTGGCAAGGATATATGGCAAACGGAACCTATCAATCGTCTGCATTTGACACTGGAAATAGATTAACGCTCTTTGGTGCTATCTCATGGACCGCACAAACTCCTGCTGGCACCTCTATATCATTCCAAACAAGGACAGCAAACACATTACCAGAGCTTGCATCTGCGGTATATGTCGGATCGGATGGGACATCAGCAACGAGTTATACAAATGGTGATCCAATCGCGATAGATGCTGGCTCGACCGGGACAAGATTTATCCAGTACCGCATAATTTTTACCAGTACAACTCTTAACGCGCCACAAGTTGAAGATGTACACATCACCTATGAATAACCACAAAGGATTCACTCTAATAGAACTTCTTGTTTATATAGGCGTCAGCACGATTCTTTTGCTTGCGCTTGCGGGTTTCGTTTTTTCGCTATTTGGAACATATCGGCAATCAAGTGTCAGATCCGCTCAACAGAATGAAATTTCAAATCTTACCGCGAGATTGCAACAGGAAATCGGTGCGGCATACGCTATTGACGCTGCGAGTGTTTTTTCTGTCGACCTCGCAACTACTCCATCAGCTTCAATTATTCTGCATACAAGAAGAACCGCTGAAGATCCGCTTATTTTTTTTGTTACGCAAGGAGAGTTGTTGTTAAAAAAAGGTGTGGACACCGCCATACCGTGTCACTCATCAAACATGAAAGTGACTTCCGTTGTGTTCACCAACCAGTCTGCGGGCGGGAGCACTCATCTAGGAATTGATTTTACTGTTTCTACGCCTATTGGTTTTGGTCTTCCGGATGCACGCACACATACCACGCTTACTATTGAATTGAACGATTATGCGCTGTAAGGGATTTGCCATGCTCACTAGCATCCTCATTGTTTCCGCCATTTTGTTGTCGGTAGGTCTTGGGATCCACGCGCAATTACGCCTGCGATATGCAGACAGCGCAACTAACTACCAACGCATACAAGCGCGCGAACTTGGGTTATCTTGTCTTGAAGAAGGACGATACCGAGTATCTCGGGATTCATTATTTTCATCAGATACACTGGCATTTTCCGGCGGAGTTTGCGCAATCAACGTTACAAAAATTGGAAATACCTATATTATGACAACAGAGGCGCGTGTTTCGAATATTATCCAACGTTTTCGCATGGAATCTGAAACGATTGATGGGACTCTCACGCCAACGCACTACGAACAACTTCCATAACGTACGTATCTATGTTTGAATCTCAAATCAGCATCGGATGTAATATCAACGATCGATCGATCGAGCTGGTTTGTGTGGACCAAAGTAGTTCTCCAGTAATTATTACGGCAAAAGGCAGGACTGAATTAAGTCCAACAACATTCCATCAGGGACGCGTCACAGACGAAGCTGCGTTTCGGCGAGCACTCAAGAGCGTTCGCGCGCAAAGTGGTTTTCAGGAACGCAAAACTATCCACATAACCTTATCAATTAGTGAGCAGCTGGTGTTCCCTTTTTCTGTTGCCAAACCCCCGCAAAGCTCGCGACAACAACTCGCAACTCTTCTGTCCGAAGAAGCACGCAAAACAATTCCATTTGATCCTGCGTTTCAGCAGCTTTTCATAATAAAAGAAACGCTAGAGGCTCCAATTGTCTTCGCATATGTCTTGGACAAAAGAATCCTTAAGGAATACACGCGCATTTTAAAAGATGAACGAATCCTTATCGATCATATCGAGCCGGACGGTATCGCGCTCGTCAGATACATCCTCCCAGACGTTACACTCCATCAACACCTAACATTGATCGATGTAGGCACTAATGTAACACATGTCATTACAATAAAAAATGGATACCCAGTTCTCTCTCAACATGTTCCGTTTGGCGCAGAAACACTTTCAGAGTCAGTTCGCAGGTATGGAATGACGCCAAGAAAAATTCCGCAGACGCTAGAGGTTTTTGCTCAAGACATTTCCACGCGAATCAATCGTGCTGATGAATTTCTGGGCCAACAATCAGATATAGTGGCACACCACTCTATCCGTATATTAGGAGGTGGCTCACTCCTCCCACATTTAAGTGAGATCATTGAACAAGCGGCACAAGCAAATGTTACTCCTGGTTCCGCTGCGAATGTGTTTGCGACAAGTGGCTTGTCAAAGAAAGAGCTTCCAATATTTGCTCACGCCATAGGAAGTGCGCTCCGTGTCGGCTCACGCACAACTGGACGTGAGTTGATCTCTTTTGAGCAATTCGCAGCAACCTCAACGTCTCGGATACAACTTTCTCTTGATAGTATAAAAAAAAGAATTGCTGCCGGTTTTACTATTTTTATTATCATCATTGTTGCGCTCACTGTTTTATTTCTGGTAAAAAAAACAGGAACTAGCACATCCCCTACGGCAAATATAAATATCGAGGATGCCTCTTTAATGGTTGCGCTAAAAACTTTTACAATCAATTTAGCTGACCCTACAATTGCTTCATCTTTTTCTTATATTGAAAAAATACATGAAGAACAAACGACTGTGCGAACAACCGGCATTCACACAAAAATGGATTACGCGAAAGGGACTGTTCGACTTTTCAACACCGCATCGACAGAACGACCTCTTGTTTCTGGCACACGGCTTGCCACAAGCGATGGTGTTATTTTCCGAACTCTTGAAAACTTGACTATACCCGCTGAAGGATCTATAGATGCAATCGTCCAGGCCGATGCAGAAGGAGCAACGGCAAATATTAGCAACGCTGTCCGTCTTTCTGTTCCGGGATTAAGTGCATTTAATCAACAATATACCTACGGGGTCACACAAGAAAACTTTACAGGTGGCATTGTTACTCTGCACGTTGTTGCCACCAAAGATGTTGAAGATGCACGCGAAACACTTACCTCGCTGATAAAGTCTGGTTTAAAAAAACAATTTACTGAAATGCAATCTGAATCACAAAAAATTATTCAGCTTGATGCTCAGGACGTAATAACGACTACATCTGAACCGCCAACTGATACCGAATCTCAAACCGTTACAGTAAAAGTCAGCATTTCCGAAGCCGCGCTCTTACTCCAAAGTAACGTCCTTTTACGTTTTGCCGAAACAGAACTTGAAAATCAAGGGGTTGTGCAACAGCTGGATATCCTCAACGCACAATATGATCCAAGCACAAAAACAGGAACTGCGACAGTATCAATCCGATACACTCGTTGAACCTTGACCCAAAATCAGCTATACTTACCATATCATTTATTAATGGTCAAAATATGAAACTAAGAAACGCAAAAGGATTTACTCTTATTGAGCTCCTTGTTGTCATCGGCATTATCGCAATCTTGGCAGCAATTGTTGCGATCGCCGTAAACCCTTCAAGACAATATGGGCAGGCGCGCGACGCACAGCGGTGGAGCGATATCAATGCATTGCTTAACGCGGTTCATCAATACGCAGCAGAAAATAATGGAAACTTTCCAGCTGGCATCCCAGCGGCGTTGACTGAAATTTCTGATGCGGGATACAATTTGTGCACATACATTGTCCCAACCTATCTGCCATCAATGCCAACGGACCCGTCTAACAGTAGCACGTATCAATATACGGACTGTACTGACTACAAGACAGGGTACACCATCCAACTTGTAGGCGGACGAGTGACGCTAAAAGCGCCGATAGGAGCAACAGAAGAACCGTCAGCAAACATCGAATTAACAAGATAGTAAAAATAAAAAACACCCCAGGTATACACACGAGGTGTTTTTTTATAAAAATATTTATGCTGGGAGACCCGCCCTGATGTGTCGCCGGTAATAATAAAGAAGGATAATAACGATGACAAGAATAACGGCTTGAGAAGAAAGACATATCAAGCAGTATGTTTTTAAAGTAAACACTTCAATCGACGTCAAATATAGCGCAAAAGTAAACCCGATCGCAGCGGCAATTGCGGTGAGTTGAAACCAAATTTTTTTTCGGTGCATGAGCAATGACCCAATCCCTAATACCGCATACCCAATGATGCCAAAAAGCGCAACTGGGATATTTGCAATTTCAGAATAAATCCCCTTATTCACAATATCGCAGTTGAACGTTGCGCTAATATTACAAAAGGTTGATGAATCCTGATTGTGTAAATACAATGAATATGAAGAGATAATAACCCCCAACACTGCTAGGATGAGAACAAGGATGGATGCTTTTTTCATATACGTCTAATTATTTGTTGCCGTAAAATCGGATGGCAAGGGACACGAGCTCTTATCGGCAAGTGCCTGAAATTCCTGAAAACCAGATAAACGGCTTCCGTCTCCGAATTCCCAAGTTGGATACCCTTCGATACCAGCATCTTTACATTCCTGAGTCATCACATTTGGATTACCCGGAGTCGCACATTCGATATAGGTTACTTTGGAAAAGGAATCACCAAATGCATCTTTCTGGTCTTTGCAATGCGGGCACCAGGACGCGCCATACATTCTTGCACCTGAATCAGTCAAACATTGCGCGAATGCGTCATAGGTCCCAGATGGTACACCAGATTTTGTACACCCAGTGATCACAAATGCTACAGCGATAACTAATACAGCTACAAATAATGATTTTTTCATATACCTATTTTCTCAATATATAATTAAGGTGTCAATCAAACAGCTCGCTGGTATTTTAGCAAGCTGTTTCGTAATAGAGTTAGAGGTGTTCTTAACTGGCAAGTGCCTGTGAAACTATAGTATCAACCTGCGAGAATGGAAGTGCGCCAGGGATTGTTTGAACTACACTCCCATTGCTATCAAGAACAAATGATGTTGGTGTTCCAGAGACACCCGCAGAACCACCTTCATTTTCATCTGTGGTAATTTTATCCGCATACTTTCCTGTATCAAGACAAGTTTGGAATTTGGCCTGATTTACGCCAACTTCTTTTGCAAGCGGCCCCAAATCAGTTAACGCGAAACCGGTGCCATTTGATGTGGTTCGTTCGTAGAGAGCATCCGTAAACTTCCAAAATGCATCGTTCCCGCCAAGCTCTGCAACACACTCAGATGCTTCTGCTTCTTTCTGCGCATTCGCGTGAAATGATAGTGGGAAGTGACGATACACGAGCTTTACGTCGTTCGGATATTTATCAGTAATCTGTTGAATGGTACTATGAAAAGTTTTGCAATATGGGCACTCAAAATCTGAATATTCGACTATCGTTACAGGCGCGTTTGCGTCCCCTTTAATATGATCCACATCAGAAACCGGCTTTACTGACACAGGGGCGGTATTTGTGTCGCCCGTCGTATCCCCTGCCACTGTCCCTGCTGCCTCATTTTGCGCGACATTTGTCGTGCTAGCTGTTTTTGTCGTAGAATCGCCCGAAACACGCGTGAGTAAAGAAACATATCCAAATAAGCTAAAAGCCGCGATACCAATTACAAGACCAAATACAAAGGTAAACTTTGGAGGGACCTGGTCAAACATCCCTTGCTTCTTCTCTTCTGTTGGCGTAATGTCGCTCATAAAAATTAGTATAAAAATAATCTAAATTATGTGGGGATACCGTTTGTGTACGGTATCAATAATATGATGATTTGTCAAGAAGGTAAACTTTCTGTCTTTTTGTGAGTTCCAAAAATATGTAAAGATAAGCCATGGAAAAAATAAAACACTGATAACAACCCCGAAAGCAGCCCAAGCGTCAGGGCAAAAAAATAAAAGGTGTACTGAGATGCTTTTTCCAAATCAGAAAGCACGATTGAGAGTAATCCAGCCACTACCCCAAATACACTCACAATAAATGAAATGATGAAACGATAACGATTCTTTTCAAAAAATTTCCACAATGCCCATGTCATAAGCGCTGCGACTCCGCTGCCAAGTAGCGTGCCGACTAAGAGAAAGAAAAGAAGCGCATACGCGCCTTCTTCGTCTGTCGTTTGTATTAACAACTGACTTGCGTCGCCAACCTGTCCAACGATCAACAAAACAATACCACCCATAAGTAATAACACACCGATCACTACAAGTACTACCTGCGCAAAAAAATGAACATGCGCCTTCGGAAGTAATAAATGGTCTTGTGGAGCTGAGAGTTCTTTATATGGATCCATAGACACCTATCGATAAGTGAACACTATTGAGGATACACCCGATTGTACATCTATCATAATCTGTTTTGGGGCGATGGCAAACTCTTTTGATTCAAATAAATGTTCATCAATCTTCTCTAATCCATCAATCGATGTTGATGTAACTCCAGATGTTACGTGCAAGCGGACACCAACACCTGTCGGCGCTGACAGATTCACACTTGATGCGCCAACTTGAATTGTTGCTTCCGTGTGAGCCGCGATGTCTCCAAACAGGATATCTACACTTGACGCACCGCTTACCAAATCGAGTCGCTCCACATTCAAGGAACTAAAATCAAGAGTTGCATCGGTCTTGCCTATATGAGAATAAATTTCAAACGGAACACGCGATGACAACTGTAACTCAACCAAACCCTGTACGCCGACGAATGGCGCGCTGGAACCGGCTTGAGTAATATGGATACCCTCTCTTTTGTCGTTCCGTTCTCTCGTTACCTCGTTTTCAAGCCCTCTCGTTTCTACGCGACCGGTTAGCAATTTATTTGTATCAGCTGGGCCAGACAATTTTAGGGTTGCGGCCGGTAAGCGTATATCAAGTTTCACGAGTTCTGTGTCAGGCTCGAACGTGACATCCACTGCCTGTGTATCGTTTAATCCTAATTGTTGAAATTCACTTTGTCGCCATAATAAAAATAATCCGGCTATGGCAACCACTATAAAAAGAAAGAAGATTAAAAGACGCGAAAACCGACGGTGCGCAAGAAGCGAGAGTCCAAGTGCGACAAGAAGGAGTGGCCATAGACGCCAAAGATTTGCAAGAAGCGTCCAATCAAAAATACCAATGTTGACGCCGAGATATACGAGCCCACAAAAAATAAATACGATACCTAGAAGTGCTCGTCCGATTTTTAATTTTGGTTTTTGGTCGTGATCTGGCATCTTTTCTGCATTATAAAGTTGGTTGATCGGGTGTTTTATCTTCTTTATGCTCTTCTTCTACCTCTTCTTTTGATTCAACGTCTTCATCTGTACGTGGAGCAGGTTGAGCCTGCCAAAGCAACCATACACCCAATAAAACAAGAATACCTGGCCAAACAAAAGTTAATGAAATGTGGGGAATAATATTTTTCGCAATTATAAGGATACCGATAACAACAAGTGCAATTGCAACTAGATGCTGCATTCGGATTACTGTCTGCGATCCTGAGTCTTGGGTGCTGTTTCGAATCTGATTGGCTGTTGATTGGACAAATTGTGTCGCTTCGCTTTTAAATTCTTGAACCCTAGCTCGTGGATCGGTTATTTTATCCGATGAACCCGGAATAATAATCCATAATAGGACGTATGCGAGAATACCTGCGCCGCCCAGAAACATCACAACAACAAAAATGACACGAAAAAGCGTCGCATCAATATCAAAATAATCTGCAAGCCCCCCGCAAATACCAGCGACTATTCTATCAGTTTCAGAACGTACTAATTTCTTTCTCATAGTATATTATGTTCGAGTCGGTTTTTTTTTCTAATAATTTCCACATCTCTAATCCTTTAGCAAAATCTTAGTCTCCTGCTTCGCTCCCGGCAAGACACGAAACACATTCTCCAAAATGATCCCCGTTTGAAAATGGATGTTTATAGCCACAGTGAACGCACACATAAATACCTGAAGTTGGGACTTCCCGTGATCGTGAATAGCTTGTATTTTTTCCTTCTTGCATACTCGGATAGTATAGCGTAGAAGTGTTTATTACCTCAATGGTCTGCAGATAACTTAAGAAAAAGCGATTGTTACTGAATGCACGATTTTATACACAACGTACCCTATAAGAGCCACATTGCCACCGTACCAAATAACATACAGCAACATAAGCAAAAGAAATTGCGGTGGAAAAATAAAGAATAGCGCGGATTTACTTTTATGAATTACTTTACCCATGAAAAATAGTATGGCACGACTTCTCAAAAAGACAAGAAGAGTGTCTAGACAATGTCGCTTTTTGCAATTTCCTTATATTTACCTTTTGGAAGGTTACCAAGTGAAAGTCGTCCGAGTTGGATTCGCTGTAAGACACGCACTTCGATACCAATTTCAGCGAACATACGACGCACCTGACGTTTCCATCCTTGATGCAATGTGACGCGATACCGTGCCTCACTAATCTGTCGCATTGCATCGAATTTCGCTATTCCCTCTTCTAGTTGCACACCTTTCGATAAACGATCTAACTGTATCTGCGTCAAACTTTTAGCAAGCAAGGCGTCATATATTTTTGAATGATGAAATGAAGGGTGTGTAATTTGAAAGATAAGATCACCATCATTTGTCAGCAATAATAATCCTGATGAATCTTTATCAAGGCGTCCCGCAAGAGCAAGTGAATCGCTGTCAGGCACCAACTCATATACGGATTTTTGATGCGGGAAACGTGCTTTCGTTGACACATATCCGGTTGGTTTGTGCAGCATGATATACTTATGCTGCGCTGGAGGTCGAAGCTGGATTCCATCAACCTCAACCATGTCATGTTTTTCATCAACAGAAGAACCTAATTGCGCAACATGGCCATTCACACGAACACGACCTCCTCGAATGAGCTCTTCAGACTTCCTTCGTGACGCACGTCCAGCATGGGCAATAAACTTTTGCAAGCGCGTAGGCATATTAATTTTGTAAAGCTTATATGCAGATATCCATCGCAACCGTAAATCTATGGGGACTGCCGTGGCCGTTTTCAATTCACAAATCCCGCAGGATCCGCGACCTCATTTCCGTCATTCAAAAAGAGCGGTTTGACGTTCTGGCGATCCAGGAGTTATGGATTCCCCGCGACCTGCGCATAATCAAAAACTCGCTTCCAGAATACCATGTATTCGCAAAATCGAATACGGCCATCAACCCCTCTGGGCTTGTTCTGTTTTCCTTATTTGATTTGCATGATTGCCGTGTTATTCCATTTCACATGCCACTGTTCCACAAAGAAAATCCATCTCATAAAGGGGTGCTTAAAGCGCATATACGTATAAATGAAAACGATTTGACGATATGCAATACTCACCTCTATTTTGGCGGCAAACAAAAACTCCATCCGTTACAAAAAAAACAATTTACACAACTAAATGCATGTTTACCAAAAACACCAACAATTCTTTGCGGAGATTTTAATGTCAACAAAAATCAGCTGGACATACAAAAGACATTTACTTTGCTGTCGAATCCAGAAGTATTTACTATAGACTACAGCACCCGCTATGCGCGCTTTCTTTTTAATCGAGTACATGGCAGGGACAGAAGTCCTGACATGATTTTTGCAAACTTTCCAACAGATGTAACAAAGACAAGAATAATAACGGAACCATTGCTGTCAGATCATTTCCTTGTTGTTGTAAAGATGAAAATATAGCAGCTCTAGTCAACCGTCCTATAAACTAAAGGGAATCAATTTTTTGTTCTTTAATTACATTATATTATTTACAACGTGAGTTCAACAAGTAAGCGCAACACTTGGTACAATATCAAGTATATGGCTAAC
>CAZGDO010000020.1:0-18719 GCA_964524365.1 uncultured Gammaproteobacteria bacterium
TGCAAAAAACTGGTGGAACGAGACAACGTGGTGATTTGCCTCGACAATCTCAATAATTATTATTCTCCTCTTCGAAAAATAGAAAACATCAAGCCTTTTTTGGAAAAAAATAACTTCTTTCTTCACGTAGTTGATGTCACCAATAAAACTGCCTTAGAAGAAGTATTCAAAAAACATAAAATTGATAAAATCGTCCACCTGGCAGCACGGGCCGGAGTGCGGCCTTCAATTGAACAGCCATTATTGTATCAAGAAACAAATGTTCAAGGTACAGTAAACTTGTTAGAGCTCTCAAAAAAATATGGAATCAAAAACTTTATTTTTGGATCATCTTCTTCCGTATACGGAAAGAACAAAAAAATTCCCTTTTCGGAAGAGGATAACGTTGATTATCCCATTTCTCCTTATGCTGCTTCTAAAAAAGCCTGCGAGCTTTTTTGTTATACTTACAGTCATCTCACCAATCTAAATATTGTCTGTTTAAGATTTTTTACGGTTTATGGACCTCAGGGAAGGCCAGACATGGCTCCTTACCTTTTCACCGAGTGGATTCATCAGGGAAAAGAGCTTATTCGCTATGGTAATGGAACCACCAGGCGTGATTACACTTATATTGACGATATTATTCAGGGGATTTTAGTCGCATTAGAAAAAAATTTTAAATTTGAAATTATTAATTTAGGGAATTCTCAAACGGTTGAACTAAGTTATTTTATTAATGTGATTGAAAATCTTTTAGGTAAAAAGGCGTTAATTAAAGAGATGCCTGAACAGCCTGGGGATGTTCCTTTAACTTATGCTGATATTTCGAAAGCGCAAAAGCTTTTGGAATTTAATCCCAAAACAAAAATTGAAGAGGGAATGGAAAAATTTGTTAAGTGGTATTTAAATAATCAGAATAAATAATGACCAGCGACATAAAATTTAAATATTCCGTCATTGTTCCCGCTTACAATGAAGCGGAATCAATTGAAAAACTGCATCAGGATATTGTATCAGTAATGAACAGCTTAAATGAGCCTTACGAAATTATTTTTATTGATGATGGTTCAAAGGATTCTACCTTTAAAAAAATGCAATCGCTTTCTCCCCTTAAAATAATTAAGTTCCGGGGCAATTACGGTCAAACCGCCAGCTTAGATGCCGGGATCAAGAACGCAAGTGGCGAAATATTGATCACCTTAGATAGCGATGGTCAGAATCCCCCTTATGAAATTCCCAAGCTTATTTCTAAAATGAAAGAGGGTTGGGATGTCGTTTCCGGATGGCGGCATAAAAGAAAAGATTCTTTTTTAAAAAAATTCGTATCACGGGGAGCAAATACTTTAAGAAAAATATTAATTAATGACCACATTCATGATTCCGGCTGCACCTTAAAAGCATTTAAGAAAGAATGCTTTAATGGGTTAGATCTTTTTGGTGAAATACATCGGTTCATACCGGCTATTTTAATCTGGAAAGGATTCAAAGTAACTGAGGTGAGGGTAGATCATTTACCCAGGATGAAGGGGAAAACAAAGTACAACTGGAAAAGAATATTAAAAGGTTTCATTGATATGCTGTCAGTATGGTTTTGGAGAAAGTATTCTAATCGTCCTTTACATTTATTTGGCGGAATCGGGATTCTGTTTGGCTTATTCGGAACGGTATTAGGGCTATATTTGGCAATTGCCCGTTTACTGAAATTAATTTCACTGCAACGCAGTATTTGGCCGTTAGTCTCTATCTTTTTTATTTTAGCGGGAATTCAACTATTTATTTCAGGATTATTGGCTGATATTGCTATAAAAAACTACTATAAAGGGAATCATCTTACTGTTTATAACATCGAAAAGATCGTAGTAAATGATCCAAAAGATAAAAAATGAATTGGGCGGATTTAAAAAACTAATTCCTTTGGTAATCCCTTCTAGATGAAAGAATGAGAATTTTAATGCTTAACTATGAGTTTCCCCCTCTGGGAGGAGGAGCTAGTCCTGTTAGTTACGAAATTGCCGAGCATTTTTCAAAAAAATGTGATTTTGATATAGATGTAGTGACTATGGGATATAAAAATTTACTAAGTTACGAAAAAATAAATAATCACTTCAGGATATTTAGAGTAAAATGTTGGCGTTCGAAAAAAGAAATTTGCTATCCCTGGGAACAAGCTACCTATTTAATTAGTGGCTTTTTTAAGTGTATCAAGCTTTGCCTTAAAAAGAAATATGATGTGTGTCATTGTCATTTTATAATCCCTACTGGACTACTTGCATATTTTTTAAAAATAATATTTGGAATCCCCTATTTCGTTACGAGTCATGGTAGTGATGTTATAAATTACAATCCTAGATTTAAAAATATCTATCCACAAGTTACGTGGATATGGAAAAAATTAATAAAAAATGCACAATTTATTATTACGCCCTCAAATTTCCTAAGTAGTCAAATCAAAGAAGTTTATCCAATAATTTCCAATGAAAAGCTTACTGTTATACCTAACGGTATCGATTTAAATAAGTTTGTCCCACTCAAAAAGAAAAGAAATATACTGGTAGTTAGTCGCCTTTTTATAAATAAAGGAATTCAGGATTTTTTAAAAGCGCTTTCGAATCTAGAATTGAAAGATTGGCACGTGAATATTGTCGGTGAAGGCCCCTATCGTAGTCACTTAGAAAAACTAGTAAGTGAATATAATCTAAATGAGAAGGTTACTTTTTATGGTTGGCTAGAAAATAAAAGCCGAGAGATAAAAAAAGCTTTTGGTGAAGCCGAGATCTTTGTTCTAACAAGCTATTTTGAAAATATGAATGTAACCCTCCTAGAAGCAATGCTGTCTGGTTGCGCCGTATTAGCGAGCGATGTAGGTGGTAACTCGGAAATTGTTGGTGATTGCGGAATATTATTTCCAGCTGGGAATATCGAACAACTACATAATAAAATTAAGCAATTAATTTCCGACCAAAGATTACGTTATGAACTGCAACAAAAAGGAATCGATCGGATAAAAAATAAATTTTCTTGGGAAAACATAATCAAACAATATGTTTTCATTATTAATTCGACAAAACGTGCATGAAACATATTAAATTAGCAATTATATTAATCATAAGAACAATCCGTTGGATTTTCATCAAGTTTTCTACGAAAAATAACGAAATTATTGCTGAAGTAAATGACTATAATCTTATCCTCAAAACCGACAAAAAAGGACTGGATCTAAAAGAAGATAGCATTTTCAGACAACTGGCGCTCGATGGACGACGTGAATTGGAGGCAACTAAAATTATTAAACAAGTTATTAAGCCGGGTGATATAATTTGTGAATTGGGTGCAAACATCGGATATTATGCAGTTCTAGAAGCTGGCATTGCTGGTCCGGAAGGTATTGTCTACGCAATAGAACCAGAACCACATAACATAGAATTATTAAAAAGAAATATTGCCTTAAATAATCTAAAAAACATACAGGCATATCATTTAGCTATTTCAGATAAAAATGGTGAATATCCTCTTTACGTTACTGGCAGTTCTAATCTTCATTCAATGATAAAACCTTCACATGGCTATTTTTCGACTATTAATACCAAAACAAGCACACTGGATAACTTTTTAGCAGACAAAAAGAAAATTACCTTTCTTCGCATGGATATAGAAGGTTATGAATATTATGCTCTGAGGGGCATGCAAAAGACTTTAAACGAAAATCCTAAATTAAAACTGTTTATAGAATTACATGCTCATCTTATAGAGCCAGAAAAAACAATAGAAATTCTCCAAATGCTTAAATCCCATGGTTTTGAAATTTTAAAGGCTATAACGCACGATAATTACCTACGTCGTATTTTAAAGCAAGTAACTGTCGAGGATATCAGCATAGACGAATTGTGCCATGATAAAAGAGTAGTAAACAGGCAAAATGCTTTTGAAATATTTTTCAGCAAACAAAATGTCCAGTAAATACAAAATCACTGTTTGCATTTTGCATTTCAGAAAAATAAAACAATTAAAAAAAACTATCGGCGATTTGCTGGCAAACACCGTCACTCCAATTAAAATCAAACTGTTAAATCAAGGCTACCTTGACAATGAAATAAAGTCTTACCTTAAACAGCTGGAATCCCAAGACAATATAGAAATCATTTACGGTAAAACCAACATAGGTTGTTCCCCGGGAAGGAATTTGCTTACTCGGAATATTGACACGCCCTTTATAATGATCTTGGATGATGACATTTATGTCAGTAAAAATTGGGATATCCCTGTTATGGAATATTTCAATAATCATTCCAAAACTGGCGCCATTGGATTTTCATTATACAAAACAAACGATAAATTCTGGTTTACTGGTGGACAATACTTAAATATTAAGGGAAAAACAATTGTAGCCAAGCGACCTTTTTTAGACCCTCAAACTACCAACCAGGAATTCATTACGGTAGACGATGTATGCGCCGGAGCAATGATTTATCGAAGTGAACTGCAAAACATTATATCCTGGGATAAAAACTATTTCATCGCATTTGAAGATCTGGAAAAAGCAGTTTACTTAAAACGGAGCGGTTACCAATGCGCTATTTCCATCCAAAGTAAATTCATCCACGACAAGGTCTCAGAACATAAAGAATTCGGGGAATATAATAAAGACCGAAGAAATTACCACGCTATGCGCAGGGCTTATCTCCATTTTTTAACCAAAAATGGCCTTAGAATGGAGTTAAAACATCACGTCTTCTATAAATACTTCTGCCTTTTACCAGAACCCATTTTAAGAAATTTTTCATATTTTTGGCTAAAATTAAAATCAAGGGATTAGAGTATTAGCTTAGTTTAAAAACCTTAACAAAAACTAGATTTCTAAGAAGAAATTCCTTAATTACACTTAACTCTCATGCTTGCATTACTTAAAAAATTAAACGAGATACTACTGCCTGGTGATAAAGGTAAGCTGATTATGCTTTTCTTTCTCATGTTCATTGCGGCAATTCTCGAAGTGGCAGGAATTGGGATGATTTTAACCTTTATTTCAATTGTTTCTGACCCAAGTAAGCTTTTGAGTATTCCGTGGCTGGCTTCAATATTGACCGACATTGGCATAAATGATTCCCAGGACATGTTAGTTTATGGATCAATTCTCTTAATCGCTATCTTTATTTTCAAAAATATTTATTTGATTATTTTTTATTACTTTCAAGCACATTTTGTTTATAATAGGTTTAGTTTCATTGCCACCCGTCTTTTTGGAAAATACATGAATGCACCATATGTATTTCATTTAAAGGAAAATACGGCGAGACTGATCCGAAATACAACCGTAGAAACAAGTCTGATGGTACATTATGTCATGATGCCAATTTTGGTTGTTATTATGGAAAGCGTTATGATATTGAGTATTGTTATATTCCTAGTTGCTGTTGAGCCTCTTATCACCTTGACGGTTATGGGTTTAGTTGGTGGAGCCGGTGGGCTATTCCTTAAATTCATCAAAACTCGAATCCGCTCTTATGGAAAAAAAGCGCAAGATGAGCGGGCTAATATGATTCAAAGAGTAAATGAAGGCCTTGGAGGAATAAAAGAAACAATGGTAAGAAATAAGCAGTCATGGTTTATTAAAAGTTTTAAGTATTCTGTTCATAACTTTGCAAAGGCAGAAACTTTTAATCAAATATTTAAACAAAGCTCTAAACCCGTTATAGAGACTGTTGCAGTAACAGGCATGCTTAGTATTGCTCTAGTCATTGCATGGCAAGGAAGAAGTATTGAAGAAATTATTCCTGTATTGACGCTTTTTGGTGTTGCTACGTTCAAGCTTATGCCATCCTTAGAAAAGGTAATTGGTAACTATAATTTACTAAGGTATTATGGTTATACCTTAAAGCCAATCCACGACGATCTCACGAAGCTTGGGGAAAACGAAATTTTGAAAGAAAGAAAGAAAGATTCCGCGAGACAGATTACGCTTAGCAATGAAATAAAGCTTAACAAAATTAGTTATACTTATCCGGGAAGTTCTCAGCCAGTATTGAATAATCTTTCGTTGACGATACATAAAGGAAAATTTGTTGGATTTGTTGGCGCATCTGGATCTGGAAAAACAACTATTGTTGATTTAATTCTCGGCCTACTTAAAAACAGCAATGGTAGTATTGAAGTTGATGGAATTAACATTAAGGATAATCTATCTGCTTGGCAAAATAATATTGGGTATATCCCCCAATTTATTTATTTAGCAGACAGTACAATACGTAACAATATTGCCTTTGGTATAGATGAGGAAAAAATCAATGATGATCAGGTAATGAACGCAGTAAAAATGGCTCAGATGGAAGAATTTATTTCGGAATTGCCGGACCGACTCGATACTATCATCGGCGAGCGTGGAGTGCGTTTGAGCGGCGGCCAGCGTCAAAGAATTGGAATTGCACGAGCTCTATACGACAATCCTGAAGTGTTGATAATGGATGAGGCAACTTCGTCGCTTGACAATAAGACCGAAAAATATGTTATTGAGTCTATTGAACGATTAAAAAAGGATAGGACTATAATAATTGTTGCCCACCGACTAACCACAGTTAAGAATTGCGATACACTCTTTATGATTAAAAATGGAGTGGCCTTTGATCAGGGGAGCTACAATGAGCTGCTAGAAAAAAGTGAAGAATTTAAATCAATGGTCCATTCCTCATAATAGAAAGGGGTATAAACCTACTATGACTAATATAAAAAAGAAAAACAGAATATACGTTACTCAACCGGCCCTACCACCGTTAGATGAGTTTGTGAAATACCTAGAAAAAATTTGGGATAGCAAGTTTCTAACAAATAGCGGCCCCTTCCATCAACAGTTTGAAAAAGAATTAGCTGAATATTTAGAAGTTAAGTACATTTCACTTTTCGCTAATGGAACACTCGCGCTTATGACTGCGTTACAGACCTTGCGTATTACCGGCGAGGTGATTACTACTCCATTTAGTTTTGTCGCCACCACCCATGCCTTGTGGTGGAATAATATAAAACCTGTTTTTGCTGACATTGAGCCAGATTATTTTGGTCTTGATTCAGAAAAAGTGGAATCGGCGATAACTTCTCAAACCACGGCTATTCTCCCAGTGCACATTTATGGCTACCCTTGTCAGGTTGATCGTCTGCAAGAAATTGCCGATACTTACAATCTAAAATTGATTTATGATGCTGCTCATGCATTTGGAGTGAAAATTAATGGTAATTCAATACTAAATTTTGGCGACCTATCCATTCTTAGTTTCCATGCGACTAAAGTGTTTAGCACATTCGAAGGCGGCGCCATCGTTTGTCATGATAAAAAAACCAAAGAACGGATTGATTTGTTGAAAAATTTTGGCCATGCCGGAGAAACCACGGTCATTGAGCCGGGTATTAATGCTAAAATGAACGAGGTTCAGGCATCCTTTGGTTTATTGCAGCTCAAATATGTAGATCAATATATTGCTAAGCGCAGAGCGATCGCTGAAATGTACCAAACACAATTAAAAGATATTTCTGGGATTCATTTTCTCGTAGATATAGAAGGCGTGACTCACAACTATGCCTACTTTCCAATTTTGATTAGCAAAGAAGCGTACGGAAAGACAAGAGATGAATTAAATGACTATCTGAAGGAGCACAACATTTATGGAAGACGCTATTTTTACCCTCTAATCAGTAATTTTCCAGTATATAGAAATTTGCCATCGGCTAGAGCGAAAAATCTGCCGATTGCCGAGAAAATAACCAAGCAGGTTTTATGTTTACCAATTTATCCTGGATTATCTGAAGCAGAGGTAAATTATATTTGTGATTGTATCAAAAATTCTAACTCAAAACATATTTCAAGGCATGCGTTACGTAAATAAAGCTATTCGCTTAATTTTAACCAAATTTGAACGTTTCTATTACCGGATTGGTAATAGGAAGAAGTGCTACGTTTGTCAGCGTACTTTTCGTAGATTCACAAAATATCAGGGCGGTTTTATTAAAATGCCAAAGATTGTGGAAATGCTAAAAATAATCGGAAGCGATCCAGATAATTTTGGCTGTGCTTATTGTAGCGCCTATGATCGAGAACGGCATTTGTTTATGTATTTTGATAAGCTAGATCTGTGGAATAAAATGAAAGGCGCAAAAATACTTCATTTTTCGCCAGAAAATAATTTAGCGAAAAAAATAACTTCGCAAAACCCCGAGGAATACGTAAAAGCAAACTTTAATCCGCGAGATGAAAGCATAAAAAAGATTGACTTGACAGATGTTCCATATAGCGACAGTACTTTCGATTTTTTGATTGCCAATCATATTTTGGAACACATCCCTGAATACAAGCTGGCAATGCGAGAAATCTTCCGTGTATTAAAAAATGGTGGAGCGGCAATTCTGCAAACTCCTTTTTCGAAACTGATCGAAACTAATTTTGAAGTAAAAAATATTGATTCAAATGCTACCAGAACTTTTTTATACGGCCAGTTTGATCACCTTAGGGTTTTTTCGGAACGGCATTTTTTTCAAGATTTAAAAGATGCCGGTTTCGAATTGCAAATTAAAAAAAATAGCGAATTATTTACTGAACAAGATTGCATATATTATGGTGTGAATAGTAATGAGGATTTAATAATGGTAATTAAGAATTAGAATTATTTGGAATTGTAATAATTAACATTAAACATGTGAGAATCGGAATAATGCAGCCCTATTTGTTTCCGTATATCGGCTATTTCCAGTTGATGAATGCCGTTAATGAATTTGTGATATATGATAATATTGAATATACAAAAAAAGGCTGGATTAATAGAAATAGAATTTTAGTCAATGGAAAAGACGCGTATATTACGCTTCCCTTAAAAAAGGATTCCGACTATCTAGAGATAAAGGATCGGCATTTAGCTGATACATGGCTATCGGAAAGAAAAAAAATATTGAACAAAATAGTTGAGTCTTATAGAAAATCGCCATATTTTGATTCTATTTATCCGATAATTGAAAAAATAATTTTATGGGAGGAGACAAATCTATTTAAATTCATTTTAAATTCATTAAATCTTGTAAAAGAATACTTAGAAATTAGAACGCCCCTGGTAATATCATCAACTATTTCGATTGATCATAAATTTAAGGCCGAAAAAAAAGTTATTGCCATTTGTCAAGCGAGAAAAGCAAATGTATATTTAAATCCTATCGGCGGATTAGAGCTCTACAACAAGGAAAATTTTAAAGATGTAGGTATAGATTTACATTTTATTAAAACAAATGATTTTGAATACAAGCAGTTTGATAATGACTTTATTCCCTTTTTATCAATAATTGATGTTATGATGTTCAATTCAAAAGACGAGTTAAGCAATATGCTAAAATCATATACCATAGTATAATTAATTAAATTTTCTAAAGAAACAATGAAAATTCTCATTAGCGGAGGAACTTCATCGCTTGGCAGGGCTTTAAAGCCGGTTCTTTCGGATTTCAGTGAAGTTATTACCGCGGGAAGAAAGGATTGTGATATTACTCTAGATTTAACTGATCCAATAGACAAAACATCATTACCACCTAATGTTGATGTTATCGTTCACACTGCTGCTAATTTTGGTGGTAAGTCAGATGAAGAAATACTTGCTACCGAAAATATAAATGTACTAGGTACCTTAAAATTATGCCAAGCAGCTGCTCGAACAAAAACTAAACACTTTGTGTTGATCTCAACCATGTTTTCTTGCCTAAAAGAAAATTCACCGTTTTACAACGTATATGCGCTATCAAAAAAACAGGCCGAAGAAATCGCCCGGTACTACCTTTCAACCAGCTCTATCGCCCTAGCTGTTTTACGGCCGTCTCAGATCTACGGCAATGAGGACCGTTTTAAAGAACATCAACCCTTTTTCTATTCGATAATTGATCAAGTAGAAAAAGACAAAGACATCATGTTCTATGGTTCTCATGATGCGCGAAGAAACTTTATTCACATTGACGATCTAACAACTATCATTTCAAAAGTCGTGCAGAAAAAAACTGAAGGAACCTATTCGTGCCAGCATCCGACAGATGTTACCTATTCGGAAATCGCTAAAGCCGCCATTACAGCCTACCAGAGTAAAAGTAGTATTCGTTTCCTCAAAGACAAACCAGATATTCCTGATAATATTTTTGACAAGGATGATTCGCTTTACAAAAAAATAAACTTTTATCCTCAAATAACAATCGGGGAAGGTATGAGAAAAATCGCTTTGTACCGAAAGGTGCGGCCATGAAAACCATCCTAGTTACTGGCGCCAGTGGTATTATTGGATACGGAATTCTCCGTTCCCTGAGAAAATCTGGGAAGGATTTAAGGCTCATCGGAACAACAATCTATAACGATTCTGTCGCTCCTGCTTTTTGTGATATTTTCGAACTGGCTCCGCCGACTGATGACGCAAGCTATATTGATTGGCTTTTGAGGATTATTAAAAAACATGAGGTTGATTTGATCATTCCGGGAATTGAAATTGACATATACAAATGGGTCGAGCACATTCCAGAATTAGAAAAAAGCACGGCGAAGATCATGTTAAATAACACTGGGCTAATTAAGCTCTGCCGAGACAAATGGGTGTTTTATCAATCATTATGCAAGCTGGGCGCGACGCACGCGATTGAGACTACCCTAGATTCGGATTATAATAATTTGGTAAAAAAATTTGGCTTGCCATTTTTGCTAAAGCCGCGTCGAGGAGACGGCTCAAAAGGTATTGTCCGAATCGAAACAGCCGAAGAATTTGCTGGATATCAGAACGATATCGGGCCACTCCTTATGGTTCAACCGATTGTCGGAAATGAAAATGACGAATACACGACCTCGGCATTCTGCGATGGTATGGGTAGATTTTATACCAGTATGACGCTAAGGAGAAAATTGTCAAAAGAAGGTTTTACGGAAAAAGCTGAGGTGGTCCACTTAGACAAAATTATTGAATCCCTACGCGTATTATGTGCTTACTTTAAACCTGTCGGACCAACAAATTTTCAATTTCGAGAACATGAAGGAAGTTTGAAGCTCCTGGAGATTAATCCCAGAATTTCTTCAGCAACGTCTATCCGAACGGCTTTCGGCTATAATGAATGCACTATGGCAATTGAGTACTTCCTAGAAAATAAACTTCCCACACAACCAGTAATCAAATCGGGCAGGGCAGTTCGATATACTGAAGACTTTATCTTTTACGGAAAAAAATGAATATTGGCTTTATCTCGGATATTCATGGTAATTATGAAGCCCTAAAGGCAGTTCTGGCAGAATTAGATAAAATGAATATTTCTGAAATTTACTGCTTGGGTGATGTTGTTGGATACTATTCTCAAGTTAATGAATGCTGTAATGAGTTGCGATCACGAAAGATTCCCTGTATTATGGGTAACCACGACTGGTATATGGCAGGGAATGGCTTTGCTTTGCGATCAAAAAGCGCTAATGATTGCATTGCCTACCAGCGAAAAGTTATCACGTCTGAAAATGTACAGTGGCTGAAGACCTTCCCTATACAACGGGAGGTACACGACATCCAAATGCTACATGGCGGATGGTCGGACCCTATTGACGAATACTTGTTGGAACCAACTGAGGAATACTTTAATAAAATTAAGGGCACCGTTTTTCTTTCGGGGCATACGCACATACAAACAATACGACAATTTGGCGAAAAAAAGTATTGTAATCCTGGTTCAGTCGGCATGCCACGGGACAATAACCCCGAAGCGGCATTTGCTGTCTATACTGACAACATATTCACCTTACATCGCGTGCCGTACGACATTCAGAAGGTCTGCGATCTGATGGCTAAAACAGGATTTAATAATTATTACTACGGCGGTTTGCTGACAGGCGCCCGCAATCTCAAACGCCCCTAGGACTAAAGCGCTATGTTCAAATGGAAAAAGTTAGGACTTGTCTTTTCTCCTCAGAAATATTCAGGGAGAAATTGGATGAAGGAATTTGCCCAAGCGCCCGCAGTATTGCTTTTTGATACGTTCGTCCGCGTGTACTTCTCCTGCCGACCGGCACCTGACAGCAATGGAAAGTACGTTAGTTATGCTGGATTTGTTGATTTACAGCGGGATAATCTTCTTGAAGTGCTGAGGATTAGTCAAAATCCTCTTTTTAAACTTGGCGAGCTGGGCACGTTTGACGAGCACGGAACCTATCCAGCATCATTTATTCGAAACGGTGATGATGTCATGGCATATTATGCAGGCTGGTCAAGATGTGAATCTGTACCATTTAACATAGGGATTGGCGCCGCCGTCAGCCACGACAATGGGGAAACATTCACGAAGCTCGGCAATGGACCGATTATTCCCTATACTCCCGATGAACCATTCCTCATTGGTGGACCAAAAATAAGACTTTACCATGACCGTTGGTATCTATGGTATTTAGCCGGCAAAAGGTGGCTTCCAAATAATGGCAAGCCGGAACAGGTGCATAAAATTCACATGGCATCCTCGTCCGACGGCCTGAACTGGGAGAAAGTGAACAAAGATCTCATAGAAAGCAAATTGGAAGAAAATGAATGTCAAGCCAGCCCTGATGTTTTTTTCTATAAAAATAAATACCATATGTTCTTCTGCTACCGGTACAGTATTGGTTATCGAGGCAAAGAAAGGGGCTACCGTATTGGTTATGCTTCTTCCGATGATATGATTAATTGGGTGAGAGACGATTCACGAGTCGGTATTGATATCTCGGAAGAGGGTTGGGATTCGGAAATGATTAGTTACCCGCATGTTTTTGAGCTCGATAATAAGGTGTATATGTTTTACCTTGGGAATCAAGTTGGTCGATACGGATTTGGATTGGCAGAATTAGAAAGTTATACCGAATAATATGAAATGGAAAAAATTAGGAAGAATCTTCAATCCTACTGAACACCAATTGCCGAATAATTGCGTTGAATTCGCAAAATCACCACAAGTACTTACTTTTGAAGATTTTGTTAGAATTTATTTTTCAACAATAGAAAAAGATGCAACAGGAAAATACCTAAGTCACATAGCATTCGTCGATTTTGATAAGACTTTTACAAAGATAATTAAAGTTTCAAACAAAACCGTTATTCCCCTGGGAAGTTTAGGAGCATTCGATGAACATGGTATTTTTCCGATAAATGTTGTTCGGGATAAAAATAGGATTCTTGCTTATACCACCGGCTGGAACAGAAAAGTATCAGTTTCTGTTGACACTGCAATTGGTCTAGCGATTAGCAACGACAATGGATTAACCTTTGATAAGGTGGGAACCGGTCCGGTGTTAAGCGCATCTTTGCATGAGCCATTTTTGATTGCTGACGCTTTTGTAAGCATCTTTAGTGGAACGTACCATATGTGGTACATTTACGGAACTAGATGGAAAAAGTATGCAAGCGAGCATGCCCCTGATCGAGTTTATAAAATCGGTCATGCGACATCTGATGATGGTATTTCGTGGCAAAAAGAGGGCCGACAAATAATCAATGACAAATTGAATTCCGATGAATGCCAGGCCTTGCCAACGGTGCTCTATTTTGACAATAGATATCAGATGTTATTTTGCTACCGGCGACCTTTTGGTTTTAGAACAAAAAAAGAAAACGCCTATCGGATCGGCTATGCTTTTTCGGATGATTTAATTAATTGGACCCGGGATGATGCGGCGGCGGGAATTGATATTTCAAAAGATGGTTGGGATTCTGATATGTTATGCTATCCTCATGTTTTTCAGTGTGACGGCAAAATCTATCTGTTATATAATGGCAATGAATTCGGGCGTTTCGGATTTGGCCTGGCTGTTTTAGAAGAAATATAACTTTAGACCTTAATATTTAATGCTTTAAATGAACACAACCCGAGATTATAATCAGGAAATAAAAGACACAAAAGACGCTAAGTACACTTATGGGTTTGATTTAGATGTGATGCACCCCTATATGATCAAATCTTTCATTCCCTACTTTGTTAGAGGAAATTTATTAGAATTGGGAAGCTATAAGGGTGATTTTACTAAAAGATTACTCCCCTATTTTAACGATATCACTTGCGTCGAGGCTTCCGATGAAGCAATCAAAGAAGCAAAAAAGCAATTAGCTGATAAGGTGAAGTTTATTAATTCTCTTTTTGAGAACGTTACTCTGCCCACGACCTATGACAATATTATCTTGACTCATGTCTTGGAGCACATAGACGATCGAATCGCCGTATTAAAAAGAATAAATAACGAATGGTTGTCCGACCGGGGCAGGCTTTTCCTGGTTTGTCCCAATGCCAATGCACCTTCTCGGCAGATAGCGGTAAAAATGGGTTTAATCAGCCATAATACAGCCGTGACGCCCACTGAGGCCGAACATGGGCATAAAATCACTTATACCCTAGAAACGCTAAAGAAAGACGCAAATGCTGCCAGATTAAATGTAGTTCATCATTCAGGTATTTTTTTCAAAGCACTGGCAAATTTCCAATGGGATAAATTGTTAGCTACTGATATTATTTCAAAGGAATACCTGGACGGCTGTTATCAGCTTGGAAAAGAATACCCTGATTTATGTTCAAGTATATTTTTATTATGCAAAAAGGGAGAAAAGAATGGCTGAACCAGTACTCTCCGTTTGTCTCATTACCTACAATCACGCAAAATACATTCGCAAAGCCATAGAAGGCGTTTTAATGCAAAAAGTTAATTTTTCTTGGGAACTGATAATCGCCGATGATTTTTCTACAGACGGAACAAGAGATATAATTTCAGAGTATAAGAAAAAATTTCCAAACTTTATAAAACTTATTTTGCAGGAAAAAAACGTCGGCCCGGCAAAAAATTGGTTTGATTTGATTAATGCCCCCAAAAGCAAATACATTGCTTATTTTGAAGGTGATGATTACTGGACTGATCCATATAAATTACAAAAACAGGTTGACTATATGGAAAGTCATCCCGAATGTAGCTTGTGTTTTCATGCAGTAGAAATATCAGAAAATAATAAAAAAACTGGCAGAGTTATTCGTTGGTCAAATAGTGATAAAGTACTTGATAATAATAAAATGTTTGGCATAGGATCGTATTCACCCACTGTTTCATTACTATTTCGAAAACGAATCATTGACAACATACCAGATTGGGTTGTAAATGCCCCTGTTGGTGATATTCCACTAAAACTTTTACTGTCGCAACATGGTTCCGTATTTTATATTAACGAGGTCATGGCCGTGCGCCGAGTAGGCACAGCTGGCTCATGGAGTAGACAATTAAGTAGCTATGAATTTAGAAAAAAACTATATCTAAAAATGATCAAGATGCTGGAAGAATTTAATAAATACACAATATTTAAATATTCCGACGAAGTGGTCGAATTACAATTAATAAACGAAATGAAAGGATCAAAATTTCTATTATTTCATTTACCAACCGTTTTGAAAATAATCAATAATCATAGCTATCAAAAGTACGTTGCTAAATTATCACTCAAAAATAAATTAATACTATATTTAAAGTGCTTTCTTATCAATGTCCAGGCACAAATAATGACCTGGCGAGTATGTTGGGCTATTAAAAAAATAATCTCATATAAAAAAAGCGACTATGAGCCACGTGAATTGGGCAAAGACCGCTAATAAAGCTTAATCGGACTCTTCGTTTACAAACTACTTGAAGATTCAATGATTTTGTATATCGCCACATCTTGAACGGAACCAATATTTTTAAAATATCGTTTAATGTTTAGTTCATTATATAGATTTCGTGTATCTTCATCATAATTATTTTTATTCTTGAATAATTTTGATTGGATTATTTTTGTCCTGTTGTATGCATCCTGATCAATATCTTCACTAAACAAACTAGTTAGTGATATAAAATTATCCTGATATCTCTTGTCTACCATAAGATTAATATTGTATTTATTCATTGCTTCATAAAAACCTAGCTCTTTAATATCATTTTTAATTTTTTGCACTATTGCTGGATCGTTTTGTGCGCCTAATTGTAAATACAATTTGTTGTTATATAAAAATAAGGTTCTGTATTCCGAGGCATAAATTAATATTTTACTACCATTATTGGTATTTTCTTCAATAATACTAATAAGCTGCTGAATGTGATCCTGCGTAAGCTTGTTTTCCAACACGTAGGCTGGCTTTGGGTAAAGATGAAGTGATGAGGCGGCTAATATAATGGCAATTAACAAGACTTTTAAATATCGATGGCACGACAGCTGTTTTTCGATTTGATAAAACAACCCGGCTACAAAAAGAAATATCGTCAAAATAAAGAAGTGATTGTAGTACCAAGCGAAGCGAATGGATTTTGAGGCCATGACCAAAAAAACAAGCGATGCAAGAAAAAAAGAAAAAAGTATTTTTAGTTTATTTCTCGGAAGCGTCCAACACAACACCAATGCAATGATAAAAAGCAACATAACTGTCGGTATACTCATAAAACAAATCCGACTAAGCAAAACGGTATAGAAGTCCGAAATTAATATTAGTCTGGAATCCGTAAGAAATTGGTCGCTCAACGATAAAAAGTATTTTTGCAAAATCACTGTAAGCAAAATGACTAGAATAACTCCGGTGACGCCCAGACTGATATACCATAGAGATTTTAGTTTTTGAATTTTTTGCAGCAGACGGGTAAAAGGACCCTTGATAATAATAAATGCGACTCCTAAGGAAATAAGATACAAAAAGAAAAGCAGAAGGTTTTTCGTAAGGCGATCCGGCTGAGACGGCGTCTGCTGCAAAAAAACATTAAACAATCCCAAGGGGAGAAAGGCAAGTAGGGCTAATTTTATCCAATAGATAATTCTTTCTTTTTCTGTGAAAAGAATAAGGAAACAAAATATCGGTAGTCCAATAACGATAAATGATAACTTACTCGTTAATGCAAAACCGAGCATTAGAAAGGCAAGTTCCTTTCGTTGGTGAAAATAAAGATTCAGTGCGACCAATAAAAAAACTAATGCTGGCAGATCCAAGGTCGTTATCCAAGTCAGTAGATTGAATAGCGGCGTGAGAGAAAACAAGAATGTGACAGAAAGAGCGACAAATGATGAGAAAATCTTTCTTATCAGAATATAAACGTTCAGCAGTATAAATATTCCCGCCAAGGTAAGGTAGATTCGCACAATTTCTTCATTTGAGAAATAATTTTCTAGTGCAAAAAACGGTGCCAATGTCCATTCTAAAACAGGCATTCTCCAAAAACTCTTATACTGCTGTTCTTCCATTGTTTCAAACACACCGGTATAGGCCGGGTTTCGGAATACGAATGGATTTTTTGCATTATACATTTCCTGAGCAGCAGGCACGTAACTGACATTTTTATCAGGATGCAGCCTAATAAAAAAAGAGTCATTGAAGTATGGAAGCCTAATAATAATATAAATTACTATAATGACGCAAAACACAGCAAATTTAATCCACCCGTTTCCGCAGCCCCAGCGAATAAGGGTTCGCAAAAGCGGGATTGTACTAAGGGTGGGGAATTTTTGTCGAATTTCTTGCCAGCGTTTCTGCTTTATTCGTTCTGTTTCATCCTCTCCCCCGTTAGTATTTCGCTTTGGATTATCACGCTCCTTATTCCCTTTAGAAATTTTCTTAAACCAATGAAGGCTTATCGGATGCAACCAAAAACCTAACCCAATAAGCAAAGCGAGTGGATATGCGTGGATTGAAGCTACGGCAATAGAGTTGTATTGGTATTTAGCAAGAAGATAGCTAATGTCAAATGTAGCTAGTGCTATTAGAACCCAAAACAAAAAAAATTGTTTGTTCTTAGGTTGAGATAATGCTTGGTAAGCAAGGTATAAATCAATCAGAATAACAAGACCGATTTCTAAAGGCATAAATAGTAAGTTTGGCTGGATAATACGTATAATTAGCAAACAAAAAACGAACGCAAAAGCAACACAAATAGCTGCTAATAGTATTTTTTTATTCACCAGACCCAGAAATTTATCGTTCTTTATTCTATTTGATTTATCGCTTTTTGACAGTTCTAAAAAATTTAGAGTCATTAGCTGTAAGAATTATCGTTATCAACTTCTAAAAAAATATACCATAAAAAGGGGTATTTAACAACTATGCCCTGAAAATATTTTCCATAAGGTTTCAACTTTGATAAAGTCTATTGTTTTTGCTATAATCCAAATATATTATGAAAATATTGACTAAATACAAAAACAATTTCTTGGTTTTATTTTTATATTTGGGATCAAGTATTATCTTTACTTATCCCTTAATTTTAAATTTTAGTAAACAAATAGCAGGCCGAGGGGGCGATGTATACCAAACTATTGCTATTATCTATAACAACTTTGAAAAATTTAAAGAACTGGGATATTTAAAAAGTATTTGGTTTACTTTATCGCACCTGAAACTGGACCCGATTACCATCAATACTTATTTCTATTTTCTATTCAAACAGCCGGTTGGCTATAACCTTTTTTGGTTTTTTTCTTTTGTGGTTTCAGGTTTTGGAGTTTTCTTGTTGGTCAAATTCATATTTCATAGTTTGAATTTTAGAGGTTTTAGTGCTACAGCATCCGCTTTTATTGCTGGCCTTATTTACAGTTTTAATCCGGCCCATTTCGCTTGGGGGATGGGCTTTAGAGGCGCTACTCATATTGAATGGATTCCCCTCACTACACTTTATCTTCTAAAATTCATTAAAAGGCCGTCTTTGAAGAATTTTCTGCTTTCAGGGTTATTCTTTATCTTACTAATTCGGGGTGAAA